>NZ_JASCAR010000007.1:0-19857 GCF_029967715.1 Klebsiella sp. V115_8 | reverse complement strand
CGTCTCAGCGATTTTGAGGCCGTCAGCACCGGCAGTTTCAGTCGCACAAGTGGGTAAATCAACGACAGGTCGCACGATCCGTAGGCCGGGTAAGCGTAGCGCCACCCGGCAAACTAACGGCAAAACAGGGCTGCCTGGAAGGTCATTCACTCACCAGCTGTTTGAGCAGCGCGAAGGCGTCTTTCATCTTGTCTTCGCTGACCACAAAGGCGCGCAGTTGATTCGCCGCATCCAGCCCTTTCGCCACCAGCCCCTCTTTGGCGGCCACGATGTTCCACGTCAGATCCTCGCGGCGGGTGTCGCCGGCCAGATGCAGCGGCAGATCCGGGGTCTTCACCTTCACCAGCATTGGCGGCAGCTTGAGTTCGCCTGCCTGCGCCAGCAGGTTTTTACTCAGGCACATGGCGCTGAGCAAAATCGGCTGCAGGAACGGCAGTACCGTACCGTTGATTTCCGCACAGTCGCCGAGGGCGTAAATCGCCGGGTCGCTGGTTTGCAGCTGGCTATTGACCACCACGCCGCGGTTAATCTGCAGTCCGGCGTGGCGCGCCAGCGAGGTTTCCGGGCGCAGGCCGGCGGCGGCCACCACCGCATCGACGGTTATCGCGCGCTGGCGGTCGAGACTGACGCGGATGCCGTCGGCGGTGTGTTCAAGCCCTTCCAGCTGCGTTTTTAACATCAGATGGACGCCCATCCCGGTGAGGCGATGCTGCAGACGGCTGCTGACCTCCGGCGGCATCAGCGCCGCCAGCACGCTGGCGGCATTATCGACCACCGTCACCGCTTTACCGGCGCGACAGAAATCCATCGCCAGCTCGCAGCCAATCAGGCCACCGCCGACGATCAGCACCCGGCTGGCGTCGCGGAGCTGGCTCTGCGCCGCGCCATATTCGCGCTGGCTGTTCAGCGTTAGCATTAGCTCGCGGCCCGGCACCGGGGGGATAAACGGCGTGGCGCCGGTGGCCAGCACCAGTTTGTCGTAGCGCCACTGCTTATCCAGGCTTTTCACCCGATGGTTTTCAGCGTCGATATCGCTCACCCAGGTATGGGGAAACAAGCGCAGGTGGTACTGTTCGGCGAACTCGCCGGCGCTTTGCAGAGTCAGATCGTCGGCGTGCTGTCCGCGGCTGATGACGTGGCTGAGATCGGGCTTGTTATACTCATCCATGCTGTCGGCGGCGATGAGGGTCAGCGGGATCTCGGCATCCTGCTTACGAATATTTTTCACCAGCTGGCGGGCCGCGAAGCCCGAGCCGATGATGACGATGCCATCACTCATTTTGCCTCCGTCGCCAGAACATCAAACACATCTTTACCCAGCGAACATTCAGGGCAGAGGAAGTTATCCGGCACGTCGCTCCACGGCGTACCCGGCTGCACATCCTGGTTAGGTTCGCCTTTCGCCGGGTCATACACCCACTGGCAGACGCTGCACTGCATCATGGGACCGAGATCGGCGGCCGCGGCGGCGGCACAGGCACAGTCCTGTTGTTCCGGCGTGACTGTCGCTTCAGCAACCGGCAGTGGAGCGAGCGCCCACTGGCGGGCGATGTCGCGCCCATGTTGGCGGCACACTTCGAGCGCGTCGATATCCGGGCGCCATTTGGCCTTCAGACTCAGGGACATTTCAAACCCGGCATCCTGCAGGCGGGTGGACAGGCGGTCTACCGCGCCGCCGCTCCAGCCGTGGGAGCCAAAGGCGCTGGCGCGTTTGTTGCGAAAACGCAGCCCGGTCATCTCTTCCACCAGTCCGGCAATTTTCGGCATCATGACGTTGTTCATGGTGGAGGTGCCCACCAGCACGCCTTTTGAGCGGAAAACGTTGGTCAAAATGTCGTTTTTGTCGCTGCGGGCGACGTTAAAGATTTTCACCGCCACCCGTGGGTCGACCTCGGTGATCCCCTGGGCAATGGCGTCCGCCATCATGCGGGTGTTGTTGGACATGGTGTCGTAGAAAATCGTGATGCGATCTTCCTGATAATCCGCCGCCCATTCGAGGTATTTCTCGACGATTTGCGTCGGGTTATCGCGCCAGACCACGCCGTGGGAGGTGGCAATCATCGCTACCGGCAGGTTGAAGCCGAGAATTTCGTTAATTTTCGGCGTCACCAGACGGCTGAAGGGCGTCAGGATGTTGGCGTAGTAGCGCTGGCACTGTTCGTACAGTTCAGTCTGGTCCACTTCATCGTTGAACAGATGTTCGTCGCAGTAGTGCTGGCCGAAGGCGTCATTGCTGAACAGCACCGCGTCGCCGGTCAGGTAAGTCATCATGCTGTCCGGCCAGTGCAGCATTGGCGTTTCCACGAAGATCAACTGCTTACCATTGCCGATATCGAGGGTGTCGCCCGTTTTCACCACGTGGAAGTTCCACTCCGGATGGTGGTGATGGCCGTTGATGGAGTCGATGGCGTTGGCGGTGCAGTAGATCGGTGTATCCGGGATCTGCATCATCAGCTCAGTCAACGCGCCGGCGTGGTCCTCTTCGGCGTGGTTAATAACGATGTAGTCGAGGTCGGCGAGGTCGATTTCGCGGCGCAGATTCTGCACGAACTCGCGGCTGAATTTATGATCGACGGTATCGATCAGCACGTTTTTCTCTTCGCGGATGAGATAGCTGTTATAGCTGCTGCCGCGCAGCGTTTTATATTCGGTGCCGTGGAAATCACGCACTTCCCAGTCACGTTGGCCAACCCAAAGAATGTTATTTTTCACCACAATAGACATAGCAACCTCAATTAATACAGTGTGTTCAAAGTCAGTTGATTGATGTATTACAAGTTGCGTGCCAGTTTTTTAACTTATTGAATAGAAGCATTTTTTAAATTTTCATGATTTTAGTTGCTGTCAAAATGACAATGATTAAAATAGTCGATATGACTATATTGGCTGTCAAAATGACAATGGAGCGATAATGAGTTTTTCCGTCGAGGCGCTGGCGAGAATCGCCATTGATTTACAAAGCGATATCGGCCACGTCGACCGCTTTTCGCGCCTGATCGCCACCCTGCGGCAGATCCTTGGCTGCGACGCCTCGGCGCTGCTGCGCTATGAGGCCCATCAGTTTGTGCCGCTGGCGATCGATGGTCTGGCGCAGGATGTGCTTGGCCGGCGCTTTGCACTGGATGGGCATCCGCGGCTGGAGGCGATCGCCCGCGCCGGCGATGTGGTGCGCTTCCCGGCGGACAGCGACCTGCCGGACCCCTATGACGGCCTGATCCCCGGCCAGGAGAGCCTCAAGGTTCACGCCTGCGTGGGGTTGCCGCTGTTTGCCGGGCAAACGCTGATCGGCGCGCTAACTCTTGACGGCATGGATGCCGACCGCTTCGACAGCTTCAGCGATGAAGAGCTGCGACTGATTGCCGCGCTGGTGGCCGGGGCGCTGAATAACGCGCTGCTTATCGCCCGCCTTGAAGCGCAAAACGTCCTGCCCGCGCAGGTGGTGAATTACCCGCAGCCGGAGCGTCAGGAGATCATCGGCCTGTCGGCGCCGATGCTGCAGCTGAAAAAAGAGATCGAGATTGTCGCCGCCTCGGATTTGAACGTGCTGATCAGCGGCGAAACGGGGACCGGTAAGGAGCTGGTGGCGAAGGCGGTGCATCAGGGATCGCCGCGTGCGGCTAACCCGCTGGTGTACCTCAACTGCGCGGCGCTGCCGGAGAGCGTGGCGGAGAGCGAGCTGTTCGGTCACGTGAAAGGGGCGTTTACCGGGGCTATCAGCAATCGCAGCGGCAAATTTGAGATGGCCGATAACGGCACGCTGTTCCTCGACGAAATCGGCGAGCTGTCGCTGGCGCTGCAGGCGAAGCTGCTGCGCGTCCTGCAGTATGGCGATATTCAGCGTGTCGGCGATGACCGCAGCCTGCGGGTCGATGTGCGGGTGCTGGCGGCCACCAACCGCGACCTGCGCCAGGAGGTGGTGGAAGGGCGCTTTCGCGCCGACCTCTATCACCGGCTGAGCGTCTTCCCGCTGTCGGTTCCGGCGCTGCGCGAGCGGGAAAATGACGTGGTGCTGCTGGCTGGCTATTTTTGCGAGCAGTGCCGCCTGCGGATGGGGCTGGCGCGGGTAATTTTAAGTGAGGCAACGCGAAACAGGCTGCAGCAGTGGTCGTGGCCGGGCAACGTGCGCGAACTGGAGCATGCCATTCACCGCGCGGTGGTGCTGGCGCGGGCTACTCAGGCTGGCGATGACATAGTACTGGAGCCGCAGCATTTCGAGTTTACGGCGACTGCGCCGACGTTGCCGACCGAGGCGGCGGCAGCGGCGCCGGCAATGGGCAACGTGAATCTGCGCGAAGCCACGGATAATTTCCAGCGCGAGGCGATTGCCCGCGCGCTGGCGGCACATCAGGGCAACTGGGCGGCGACCGCCCGCGCGCTGGAACTCGACGTCGCCAACCTGCACCGGCTGGCGAAACGTCTGGGGCTTAAAGGATCCCGGCCTGGTAAAAGTTCTGCAGGTTGATGGCGCCGACCAGTTGGTCGTTTTCATCGACTACCGGCGCGGCGCTGATTTTGTGCTTCATCAGCCGCTCTTTGGCTTCCACCGCGCGGCTCTCCGCCTGTAGCGTCACGCCGTTGCGGGTCATCGCCTGCGCGACGCCGTCGTTTAAGGTGCCGCCGCCCACCAGCCAGCGGCGCAGGTCGCCGTCGGTGAAGACCCCCTGCACGCGGTTGGCCTCATCGCAGACCGCCACCAGGCCGAGCCCGGTGCGGCTTAGCTCGAGCATTGCGTTCATGACGTTGGCGTCCGTGCCGACGCGCGGCACTTCGTCGTCGCGGCGCATCAGGTGATGCACTTTGTTCAGCAGACGCGCGCCGAGCGCCCCTGCCGGGTGGGAGCGGGCAAAATCCTCTTCATTGAAGCCGCGGGCCTGCATGACCGCCATCGCCAGCGCATCGCCAAGCATCAGGGTGTTGACGGTGCTGGAGGTCGGCGCCAGGTGCATCGGACAGGCCTCTCGCTCGACGGCGATATCCAGCACCGCTTTCGCCGCCAGCGCCAGCGGCGAGGTGGATTTGCCGGTCATCGCCAGCAGCGGGATACCTTTTTCCTCCAGCCGCGGCACGATCAGATCCAGCTCTTTCGCGCTGCCGGAGTAGGAGATAAACAGCATCACGTCGCGGCCGTCGAGCATGCCAAGATCGCCGTGCAGCGCTTCCGCCGGATGGACAAAAAAGGCCGGGGTGCCGGTGCTGGCGAAAGTCGCCGCCAGCTTTTTGCCGATATGACCGGATTTACCGATACCGGAGACAATCAGTTTGCCCTCGCAGTGGATGATGGTTTCCGCCGCGCGGATGAAGTCGTCGCCCAGGCGTTCCGGCAGGCGGCTCGCCTCCTGTAGCTCCAGCATCAGGGTCTGGCGTCCGGCCTCTAACAAAAAGTTACTCATGATGTTCTCCAGTAATGATGACTTCTATGCCTTTGGCTTCCAGCGCCCGCTGGAATGCAGGGTCAATATCGGCATCGGTAATCAATTTATCCACGCGCTCCAGGCCGCAGACGATATTGGGGCTTTTACGGCCAAACTTTGACGAGTCGGCCATCAGGATCACTTCGCGGGCGGCGTTGCACATCGCCTTGCTGACGGTATACACCTCATTGAAGGTGGTGACGCCGGCGTTCAGATCGATGCCGTCGGTGCCCATAAACAGCTTGTCGAAACTGAATTGTTCGAAGGCGTTTTCCGCCAGCTGGCCGTGAAAGGAGGCCGATTTTTTGCGGAAGGTGCCGCCGGGCATCAGGATAGTCTGTTCATTATCCAGTTCGGCAAGGGCGTTGACGATATGCAGACTGTTGGTCATCACCGTGATGTTATTGAAGCGGCTGAGCAGTGGGACCATCTGCAGCACCGTGCTGCCGGCATCAAGGATGAGGGAGTCGCCATCATGAATAAAGCGCACCGCCGCTTCGGCGATGCGCGCTTTCTTATGGGTGTTGATCAGCGTTTTATGATCGATCGGCGGATCGGCTTCATCTTTGTTGAGTACCACGCCACCGTAGGTGCGAATGACGGTGCCGGCGTTTTCCAGCGTGACCAGATCCTTGCGGATGGTGGTGCCGGTAGTATCGAAGTGTTGCGCCAGCTCTTCGACCGAGCATTTTCCCTGCGACTGCAGGAACTCGAGAATGGCTGCCTGGCGCTGACGTGGTTTCATAGGCGTCTATCCTGCGTTTAAGTTTCGAAGTGATAATTTCGCAAGATATTTACTTTTACAACGAAATTATCCATGTTTCGGATTAAGCGCTAATGATAGTGCATTCTGACAGCGCGGATCATGGGGAAAGATCACATCAGGCTGCAATTCCCCGATATGTTTGCCGTCCAGCGCGGGGATTTTTTGCGGTCGGGCGAAAATGGTGAAGCCTTTCATCAGCAGCGTGTCGCAAATGCGGTTGTCATCATCAACGGCGATAGCGACGATGGCGCGCGGTTGAAAGCGCCCGGCGGAGCGGCCGACCCCCACCCGACCCTGCTGGCACAGGCTGTCGAAGGCGCGATTGAAGCGGCGGATCTGCCAGCCGCCGAAGGCCAGTTGGGTAAGCCAGGCGATGGCGGCGACGGTGATGAGTGCGGTAACCATAGGTGTCTCCTTAAGGGGGCCGGGAACAACCCGGGTCGCGGCGCGAGCGCCTAACCCGAGCGACCCGCGGTGCCGTATTTTTGTCGGGTGGCGCCTTACCCGACCTACCGTTTTGTAGCCCGGATAAGCGCGGCGCCATCCGGGAGCCCTTTAAAACATCACCTGGCCGCCGGTAACGTTGATCGACTGACCGGTGCAGTATGACGCCTGCGGGCTGGCGTAAAACATCAGGACGTTCAGCACATCCTGATATTCGCAACCGCGCTTCAGGGGCACCTTGTCGATGTAGTACTGCTCGACCTCGCTCTCATCGATACCGAGCTTGGTGGCGTACTGCGGCAGCAGCGACTGGAACATCGGCGACTTCAGCAGATTGCCGAGCATCAGTGAGTGTACGGTAATGCCGTACTCCGCCAGATCCAGCGCCAGCGACTGGGTCAGGCCGACGCCGCCGAACTTCGCCGCGCTGTAGCCGGAGTTGTGCTTGCTGCCCACTTTGCCGGATTTCGAGTTGATCTGAATGATGCGTCCCTTAATGCCGTCGCGGATCATCAGCCGGGAAAACTCGCGGGCGCAGAGGAAGTAGCCCACCAGATTGACCTGCAGCGAGCGGTCGAAATCCCCCAGCGCAAAGTCGCTAATAAACGCCGCTTTAGCGATGCCGGCGCTGTACACCAGCAGGTCGACACGCGAGAAAATCTCATCCACTCCGTGGGCCAGCGCGGTGACGCTGGCCTCGCTGGTGGCGTCGGCGCCGAAGCCATACGCCATGCCTTCGCCATATTCAGCGTTAATCTCCTGGGCGACGCGGCTGGCTTTTTCGCTCTGAATATCGACTACCGCCACGCGGTAGCCCTCGGCGGCCAGCCCGCGGCACAGAAACTCTCCTAAGGTTTGTCCACCGCCAATGACAACAGCAACCTGATTCATCTTTCTCTCCTGTTAAGCAACAAATTTCAGTACGCAGCCGGGCGCGATGGCGTCCGGCACCGGGCCCGCCACGTGCACGGTTCCGGGGAATTCCGCTTCGCGGTGACCATCAAAGCGCAGGGTGATGTGGCCCAGCTCGCGCAGGTTTTGTTCGGCGACCTCGCCGACGGCGGTCACCGGGTAGCGCAGCTCGCCAAGCTGCAGCTCTGCGCCCGGCTGCAGCGCGCCGGCAAGCTCGCCGTGGTTGTGAATAAAGCAGTACTCTTCGATATCGGCAGGGGCGCCTTCGCGGAAGGTGATCAGCATCTGCTCCTCCAGCGCCATCGTCGCGCTGGCGCCGATATGGGTAATGGTGGTCTGGTAAATCACGGTCATCTTCAGGCACCTCTTATTGATAAATAAATCCGGAAACGAACCACGCGATCAGCACCGTTGGCGCGCCGGTCAAAAAGCGGCTGACCAGCACCGACGGCACGCCGACGCGCACGGTATCCTGGCGGGCTTCAGCCAGCGACAGGCCTACCGGGATAAAATCGCAGGCGGCCTGGGCGTTAATGGCGAACAGCGCCGGCAGGGCGAGGTGCGGGGGAATATTGCCGAGGCCGATCTGAACGCCGATCAATACGCCAATCACCTGGGCGATAACCGCGCCGGGGCCGAGAAACGGCGACAGCAGCGGGAAGGAGCAGATCAGCGCCAGGGTCACCAGACCCAGCGGATGGCTGGCCAGCGGCGCCAGGCCATGGGCGATCCAGTCGCCGATGCCGGAGGCCATGATGATGCCGATCAGCGCCGAGACGAAGGCCATAAACGGCAGAATGGTCTTCAGCACCGTATCGATGGTGTCGCGCCCGGCCTGGAACAGCACCGCCACCACCGAGCCCATCCCCATCCCGACCTTCGCCAGCAGGCCATCGCTCTGTTCAGTGATCTTTTTGCTGGCGTCGTAATCGCGACCCGCGCGGTTGTTCTCCGCCGGCGGCTCGGGAGCTACCGCGCTGTCGGTCGCGATGCGCTGAATGTTCTCCTCTTTGACGCCGGAGACGTAGATATCTTCTGTGATGTACTGGGCCAGCGGCCCCGATTTGCCGGTGGCATGGATATTCACCGTCGGGATACGACGCTTGGGGTAGAGCCCGCAGCGCAGGGTGCCTCCGCAGTCGATAATCGCCACGCCGATGTCGCTTTCCGCCGGTTCGCCCTCTTTAAAACCGTCCACCGCCTGCCAGCCGGTCAGGCTGGCGATGCGGTCAACGATCGCCGGGCGGGTGCCAGCGGTGATATAGACGATCTTTTTGCCCTCGACGACGTCGAGCTCAAGGGGGCCGCCCCAGCCGCCGGTGCCTTTCTCAATACGAATCCGGGTCATGATGTCGCTCCTGACAGATGCACTTTCTGAGCCAGCTGAATCGCCATTTTTCGTTCGAAAATCGAGGTGGTCAGGTCGGTGACCCAGCCGCGGAAGAAGTTGGTCACCAGCCCGACCAGCAGATAGCTCACCGCCAGCGGCCCAAGCGGCAGGCCGAGGGTGGTGAGGCCGTTGGCGATGCCGAGATAGACGAACAGCTCGCCGGGGTTGATATGCGGAAACAGGCCGTTCATCGAGTGGCAGCTGTAGGACGCCGCCGCGTAATAGCTGGGCTTGTACTTCTCTGGCATAAAGCGGCCCAGGCTCAGGGTCATCGGGTTACAAAACACAAAGGTGCCGATGCAGGGCAACAGCAGGTAGCGGGAGATCGGGTTCCCGGCGCAGCGCTGCGCCAGTTTTTCGATCCGCTGCTGGCCGATAAAGTTGATCAGCGCGTTCATGATCACCAGCAGACTGATCAGCAAGGGGAGGATCCCGGTCACCATTCCGGTAAATACCTCGCCGCCTTTCTGAAACAGGCCGATAAACCACTCTGCGCCGTGGGTCACGACGTCAATCATTGTTCTCTCCTTCAGCATGTTATTTTTCTTGCTAACTGCAGGTTGATTTTAATCACTTTGAAAGGTTTTAAAGTGTTAAATAGATCGCAAAATGAAAGATAAATATTTTATTTCGAAAGATTGGCGCTGAGAGGATGAAATCACGAGGCGCATGACAGCATCCAGGAAGGGGGGCGGTGAAGGACTATTTTGTCTACAAACAGATTGTCGCTTTCTTGTTGGTCGTCGCATGCTTTACCATAATTATCCCTTGCTGAATTTGTTAAACGGAATTCCCATGTTGAAGCGTCGCTCTCTGGCTGTACTTCCCCTTTGTGTGCTCCTCGCTGCCTGCAGCAGCAAACCCAAGACTCCCGCGGAAACGGAGATGGCGAGTGGAACCGGCGGCTTTTTGCTGGAACCGCAGCATAACGTGATGCAGATGGGCGGCGACTTCGCCAACAACCCGGCAGCGGCGCAGTTCATCGATAAGATGGTGGCGAAGCACGGCTTCGACAGGCAGCAGCTGCAGGAGATCCTGTCGCAGGCGAAGCGTCTGGACTACGTTCTGCGGCTGATGGATCGTCAGGCGCCGACCGGCCTGCCGCCGACCGGGCCGACCGGCGCCTGGCTGCGCTACAAGAAACAGTTTATTACCCCGGATAACGTGCAGAACGGCGTGGTGTTCTGGAATCAGTATCAGGACGCGCTCAACCGCGCTTATCAGGTCTACGGCGTACCGCCGGAAATCATTGTCGGCATTATCGGCGTGGAGACCCGTTGGGGCCGGGTGATGGGCAAAACCCGCATCCTCGACGCGCTGGCGACTCTGTCGTTTAACTATCCGCGCCGTGCTGAATACTTCTCCTCCGAGCTGGAAACCTTCCTGCTGATGGCGCGCAGCGAAAGCGACGACCCGCTGGATCTGAAAGGCTCTTTCGCCGGGGCGATGGGTTATGGCCAGTTTATGCCGTCCTCCTATAAGCAATACGCGGTGGACTTTAACGGCGACGGCCATATCAACCTGTGGGACCCGGTGGATGCGATCGGCAGCGTGGCCAATTACTTCAAACAGCACGGCTGGGTGAGCGGCGATCTGGTGGCGGTGCAGGCGCTGGGCCAGGCGCCGGGGCTGGAGAATGGTTTCAAAACCAAATACAGCGTTTCGCAGCTGTCGGCGGCGGGATTAACCCCGACCCAGCCGCTGGGCAACCATCAGCAGGCCAGCCTGCTGCGCCTGGACGTCGGCACCGGCTATGAGTACTGGTACGGGTTGCCGAACTTCTACACCATCACCCGCTACAACCACAGCACCCACTACGCCATGGCCGTCTGGCAGCTTGGCCTGGCGGTTTCTCAAGCCCGCGGCGGTTATTAATACTGTCATCCGGCTGACCGATTCCGATCCTCCCCGGATAGCGGCGCGTAGCGCCTTATCCGGGCTATGGTCTGTTATCCGGTTGGCAGCCCCGGTAAGCGCAGCGCGACCGGGGGACTTCTCGTTTATCCTCCTGCTTTTTCCCGTTTGCCTGCCGCTTGTCGACCTTTGTTACATTTCCGCTCACCGACGCTGATTTACAATCTTATTTCGCCTCTGTATTGTTATGTTATAACATTTAATAGAGGTGGGATATGTTCACATCGGTTTTTATGGCATCCGGCGCGGCGCGCCTGGCCATCGCGGGAACGCTGCTGGCGGCGCTATGGCTGGCGACCTGGTGGGCGGTGACGCTGCCATGATTGAACTGGAACAACTGGTAACCGGCTATGGCGGGGTGGCGATCACCCCTCCGCTGAGCGGGATGATTTGCCCCGGGAGCCTGACGGCAATCATTGGCCTCAATGGCTGCGGAAAATCGACCCTGCTGAAAACCCTCGCCGGGTTTCTTCCGCCGGTCAGTGGCTGTCTGCGCTGGCAGGGAAAGCGGCCGGTGATTGGCTGGCTGGCGCAGCGCCATGCCCTCGAGTCGCAGTTTCCTCTCAATGTGCAGGATGTGGTGAGTCAGGGCGCATGGCCCGGCGTGTCGCTGCTGCGCGGTCTGGGCGGCGATACCCGGCGACGCATCGGCGCGGCGCTGGAGCGGGTCGGGCTGGCGAGCCTGGCGAAAACCCCGATCGAAGCGCTCTCCGGCGGTCAGTTTCAGCGCATGCTGTTTGCCCGGGTGCTGGTGCAGCAGGCGCCGCTGGTGATGCTCGACGAGCCCTTCACTGGCATTGATGAAGCGACCAGTCGCGAACTGATGGATTTGATCCTCGACATGCACCGGCAGGGGCAGACCATCCTGGCGGTGCTGCATGATAACCAGCGGGTAGCCGACTTTTTCCCGGAGACGCTGCTGCTGACCCCCCGGCGCGCCTGCTGGGGCGCCACCCGGGCGGTTCTCCCGGCCTTCAGCCAGGCGAAGTCGGCATGATCTGGCACACCTTCTTTCAGCCTTTTATTGAATTCGGCTTTATGCGCCGGGCGCTGGTGGTCTGTCTGGCGCTGTCGCTAAGCACCACCATGCTGGGCGTCTTCCTGCTGCTGCGGCGCATGAGCCTGATGGGCGACGCGCTATCGCACGCCATTCTCCCCGGCGTGGCGGTGGGCTATCTGCTGAGCGGCATGTCGCTGCTGGCCATGACCCTGGGCGGCTTTGTCGCCGGCATCGCGGTCGCGCTGGTGGCGGGATGGGTGAGCCGGCGGACGCCGTTAAAAGAGGACGCCAGCTTTGCCGGATTTTATCTGGGATCGCTGGCGCTGGGCGTCACCCTGGTGTCGCTGCGCGGCTCCAGCGTCGACCTGCTGCATCTGCTGTTTGGCTCCATTCTGGCGGTGGACCGTGACGCGGCGCTGTTTGTCAGCGGCGTCGCCAGCCTGACGCTGCTGTGCATCGCGCTGTGCTACCGCGGTCTGGTCAGCGAGGCGTTCGACAGCGCCTGGCTGCAGGTGAACCACCGCCGGCTGCCCGCGCTGCTGCATGGGCTTTTTCTGGCGCTGCTGGTGCTTAACCTGGTGGCGGGGTTTCAGGTGCTCGGCACGCTGATGGCGGTAGGGGTGATGATGCTGCCGGCGGTCGCCGCGCGCTGCTGGGCCCGAACGCTGCCGGGCATCCTGCTGCTGGCGGCGCTCTCCGGCGCGCTCTGCGCCTGGCTGGGTTTGAGTCTCTCCTGGGCGGCCAGTCTTCCCGCCGGGCCCGCCATCGTGCTGACCGCCAGCGCGCTGTTTTTTATTTCGCTGTTTTTTGGCACGCGCAGCCGACTGCTGGTCGGCTGGCGCAAATTGATGGGGTAAGGAAATGATGAAACGTAGTGCAATAGTGGTCGCGCTGGCCTTCGGCCTGATGGCGCAGGGGGCGATGGCGAAAACGCTGAATGTGGTAAGCAGTTTTTCGGTGCTGGGTGATATGGTGCAGCAGGTCGGCGGGGAGCATGTTCATGTGGACACCCTGGTCGGCCCGGATGGCGATCCGCACACCTTCGAGCCGTCGCCGAAGGACAGCGCGCTGCTCAGCAAGGCCGACGTGGTGGTGGTTAACGGTCTGGGACTGGAAGGGTGGCTGGATCGCCTGATTAAGGCCTCTGGTTTTAAGGGCGAGCTGGTGGTGGCGTCGAAGGGCGTCAAGACCCATACCCTCGATGAAGATGGCAAAACGGTGACCGATCCCCACGCCTGGAACAGCGCGGCGAACGGCGCGTTGTATGCGCAGAATATCCTCGATGGACTGGTGAAAGCCGACCCGGAAGATCAAGCGGCGCTGACGAACAGCGGCAAGCGTTATATCGAGCAACTGACGGCCCTCGACGGCTGGGCGAAAGGGCAGTTCAGCGCCATTCCGCAGGCAAAGCGCAAAGTTCTCACCAGCCATGACGCCTTCGGCTATTTTGGCCGCGCTTATCACGTGACCTTCCTCGCGCCGCAGGGGCTCTCTTCAGAGAGCGAGGCCAGCGCGGCGCAGGTGGCGGCGCTGATTAAGCAAATCAACGCGGACGGCGTCCATACCTGGTTTATGGAGAACCAGCTTGACCCGCGACTGGTGAAGCAGATCGCCAGCGCCACCGGCGCGCAGCCCGGCGGAGAACTCTATCCTGAGGCGCTCTCCGCCCCGGGTGGCGTCGCGGATAGCTATGTCAAAATGATGCGTCATAACGTGGCGCTGATCGCCGCCAGCATGAAGTAATCGTGCAATTTCTCATCCCGGCGCCGCCGGGATGATTCATTTTGGATGTCCCCTCGTAAATTCCACACCTCGTCCCCATATCTCTGTGGAAAGTGCTATCTTTGATGGCCTCTTTATCCGGAGCAAAGCGGGGCGATAATGACCGATTCAGAATTAATGCAGCTAAGCGAGAAGGTCGGCCGGGCGCTGAAGGCACAGGGCGCGACGGTGACCACGGCGGAATCCTGCACCGGCGGCTGGATAGCGAAAGCCATCACCGATATTGCCGGCAGCTCAGCGTGGTTTGAACGCGGTTTTGTGACCTACAGCAATGAGGCCAAATCGCAAATGATCGGCGTCAGCGAAGCGACGCTGCGGGACAACGGCGCGGTGAGCGAACCGGTGGTGGTGGAGATGGCGATCGGCGCGTTGCGCGCCGCGCGCGCGGACTATGCCATCTCGGTAAGCGGCGTCGCCGGGCCGGATGGCGGCAGCGACGAAAAGCCGGTCGGGACGGTGTGGTTTGGCGTCGCCAGCGTCAGCGGGCAAGGGGTGACGCGGCGGGAATGCTTTGCCGGAGACCGCGAAGCGGTGCGTCGTCAGGCGACGGCCTACGCGCTCAATCTGCTCTGGCAACAATTTCTACAAAAGACTTGATACTGTATGACTATACAGTATAATTGCCTCAACTGAACAAATATTAACGGCGAAGCGAACAGGCTTCACCCTGCATGATTAGGAGTAACAATGGCGATCGACGAAAACAAACAGAAAGCGTTGGCGGCTGCACTGGGCCAGATCGAAAAGCAATTCGGTAAAGGCTCCATCATGCGCCTGGGTGAAGACCGTTCTATGGACGTAGAAACCATCTCCACCGGCTCGCTTTCTCTGGATATCGCGCTGGGCGCCGGCGGTCTGCCAATGGGCCGTATCGTCGAGATCTACGGGCCGGAATCCTCCGGTAAAACCACCCTGACGTTGCAGGTTATCGCCGCAGCGCAGCGCGAAGGTAAAACCTGTGCGTTCATCGATGCGGAACACGCGCTGGATCCGGTCTATGCGCGCAAACTGGGCGTGGATATCGACAACCTGCTGTGTTCTCAGCCGGATACCGGCGAGCAGGCGCTGGAAATCTGTGACGCGCTGGCGCGCTCCGGCGCGGTTGACGTTATTGTCGTCGACTCCGTCGCGGCGCTGACGCCGAAAGCGGAAATCGAAGGCGAAATCGGCGACTCTCACATGGGCCTCGCGGCGCGTATGATGAGCCAGGCGATGCGTAAACTGGCGGGTAACCTGAAGCAGTCCAACACGCTGCTGATCTTTATCAACCAGATCCGTATGAAAATCGGCGTGATGTTCGGTAACCCGGAAACCACCACCGGCGGTAACGCGCTGAAGTTCTATGCCTCCGTGCGTCTGGATATCCGTCGCATCGGCGCGGTGAAAGAGGGCGATAACGTCGTCGGCAGCGAAACCCGCGTCAAAGTAGTGAAGAACAAGATTGCGGCGCCGTTCAAACAGGCTGAATTCCAGATCCTCTACGGCGAAGGCATCAACTTCTTCGGCGAGCTGGTTGACCTCGGCGTGAAAGAGAAGCTGATTGAGAAAGCGGGCGCCTGGTACAGCTACAACGGCGACAAAATTGGTCAGGGTAAAGCGAACGCTATCACCTGGCTGAAAGAGAACCCGGCGGCGGCGAAAGAGATTGAGAAGAAAGTGCGCGAACTGCTGCTCAACAACCAGGACTCTACGCCGGACTTCGCCGTTGACGGCAACGACGCAGAAGAAACGGAACAAGATTTCTGATATCGTCTAACAGAGTGATAAAGGGCTGCTTATGCGGCCCTTTTGCTTTTCTTAGATTATTGAGGTGCCTGTGACTGAACCTTCATCACGCCGATCCGGCTATGCTCGTCTGCTGGACCGCGCTATCCGTATTCTGGCGATGCGCGACCACAGCGAACAGGAGCTGCGGCGCAAACTGGCCGCTCCGGTGATGAGCAAAAACGGCCCCGAGGCGCTGGACGTCACCCCTGAAGAGCTGGAGCAGGTGGTGGCCTGGTGTATCGAAAACCGCTATCTCGACGATAATCGTTTTGTCGGCCAGTTCATCGCCAGCCGGAGCCGCAAAGGCTATGGCCCCGCGCGCATTCGTCAGGAGCTCAGCCAGAAAGGCATTGCGCGCCAGGCCGTTGAACAGGCGATGCGCGAATGCGATATCGACTGGGTGAGCCTTGCCAGGGCGCAGGCGCAGCGTAAATACGGTGAACCGTTACCATCCGCCTTTACTGAAAAAGTGAAAATCCAGCGATTCCTGCTGTACCGTGGCTACCTGATGGAAGATATCCAGGAAATCTGGCGAAATTTTGCAGATTGACCCATCCGGGATTTTACTTCGCCGTAAAGAAAACTTATCTTATTCCCACTTTATTCCGTCGGGCCGCTGGTTGTGACAGTGCAGGCAGCGTCCTGGGCGATTATTCCTTTACACAAAATCATTCAAGCTGCATCAGGGCGGCAAGAGAGACTATCTTCCGCAGCGCACGTCAGTTCGGTGCCGGAAGAGCAAGCGCAGCCAGGACAGAGGCGACTTGAAGGATGACGTGTAGCTTGATTTCAGGATAATTATGAGCAAGAGCACCGCTGAGATCCGTCAGGCGTTTCTCGACTTTTTCCATAGCAAGGGACATCAGGTAGTTGCCAGCAGCTCCCTGGTGCCGCACAACGATCCGACCCTGCTGTTTACCAACGCAGGGATGAACCAGTTCAAGGATGTCTTCCTTGGTCTCGACAAACGTAATTATTCGCGTGCGACCACCGCGCAGCGTTGCGTGCGTGCGGGTGGTAAACACAACGATCTGGAAAACGTCGGTTACACCGCGCGTCACCACACCTTCTTTGAAATGCTGGGCAACTTTAGCTTCGGCGACTACTTCAAGCAGGATGCCATCAAATACGCGTGGGAACTGCTGACCGGTGAGAACTGGTTCGCGCTGCCGAAAGAGAAGCTGTGGGTCACCGTTTACGAGACCGATGACGAAGCATTCGACATCTGGGCCAATGAAGTAGGCGTCCCGCGCGAGCGAATCATTCGCATCGGCGACAACAAAGGCGCACCGTTTGCTTCAGACAACTTCTGGCAGATGGGCGACACCGGTCCGTGCGGCCCGTGCACCGAAATCTTCTTTGACCACGGCGATCACATCTGGGGCGGCCCTCCGGGAAGCCCGGAAGAAGACGGCGACCGCTACATTGAGATCTGGAACATCGTCTTCATGCAGTTCAACCGTCAGGCTGACGGCACCATGGAGCCGCTGCCGAAGCCGTCCGTCGACACCGGTATGGGCCTGGAGCGTATTGCCGCGGTGCTGCAGCACGTTAACTCCAACTATGACATCGACCTGTTCCGCGATCTGATCGCCAGCGTGGCGAAAGTCACCGGCGCCACCGATCTGACGAACAAGTCGCTGCGCGTTATCGCCGACCACATTCGCTCCTGCGCCTTCCTTATCGCTGACGGGGTTATCCCGTCGAATGAAAACCGCGGCTACGTGCTGCGTCGCATCATTCGCCGCGCGATCCGTCACGGCAACATGCTGGGCGCGAAGGACACCTTCTTCTGGAAACTGGTTGCCCCGCTGATTGCCGTGATGGGCTCCGCCGGCGAAGAGCTGAAGCAGCAGCAGGCTCAGGTTGAGCAGGTGCTGAAAACCGAAGAAGAGCAGTTCGCACGTACTCTGGAGCGCGGACTGGCGCTGCTGGATGAAGAGCTGTCGAAGCTGAAAGGCGACACCCTGGATGGCGAAACCGCCTTCCGTCTGTACGACACCTACGGCTTCCCGGTCGACCTGACCGCGGACGTCTGCCGCGAGCGCAACATCAAGGTTGACGAAGCCGGCTTTGAGGCCGCCATGGAAGAGCAGCGCCGCCGCGCGCGCGAGTCCAGCGGTTTCGGCGCGGACTACAACGCGATGATCCGCGTTGACGGCGCCTCTGAATTTAAAGGTTACGATCGTCTGGAGCTGAACGGCAAAGTGACGGCGCTGTTTATCGACGGCAAAGCGGTGGATAGCGTCAGCGCGGGTCAGGAAGCCGTGGTGATCCTCGACCAGACCCCGTTCTATGCGGAGTCCGGCGGCCAGGTGGGCGATAAAGGCGAACTGAAAGGCGCGGGCTTCTCCTTCGCGGTCAGCGACACGCAGAAGTACGGCCAGGCCATTGGTCATATCGGTAAAGTCGCCAGCGGCTCCCTGAAAGTGGGCGACGCGGTGCAGGCCGATGTGGACGAGGCTCGCCGTCAGCGTATCCGTCTGAACCACTCCGCGACGCACCTGATGCACGCGGCGCTGCGCCAGGTGCTCGGCACCCATGTGGCGCAGAAAGGCTCGCTGGTCAACGATAAAGCGCTGCGCTTTGACTTCTCGCATTTCGAAGCGATGAAGCCGGAAGAGATTCGTGCAGTGGAAGATCTGGTCAACGCGCAGATCCGTCGTAACCTGGCTATCGAAACCAACATTATGGATATCGATGCCGCGCGCGCATCCGGCGCCATGGCGCTGTTCGGCGAGAAATACGATGACCGCGTCCGCGTGCTGCAGATGGGCGACTTCTCCACTGAACTGTGCGGCGGGACTCACGCGGCGCGTACCGGTGATATCGGCCTGTTCCGCATCACGTCTGAGTCCGGTACCGCCGCTGGCGTGCGCCGTATCGAAGCGGTGACCGGTGAGGGCGCGATAGCCATGCTGCACGCGCAGAGCGATCAGCTCAGCGATATCGCACAGCTGCTGAAGGGCGACAGCCACAATCTCGGCGAGAAAGTTCGCGCCGCGCTGGAGCGTACCCGTCAGCTGGAAAAAGAGCTGCAGCAGATGAAAGAGCAGGCTGCGGCGCAGGAGAGCGCAAACCTCTCCAGCAAAGCGGAAGAGATTAACGGCGTTAAGCTGCTGGTCAGCGAACTGGCCGGCGTGGAGCCGAAGATGCTGCGTACCATGGTTGACGACCTGAAGAACCAGCTGGGTTCGACGGTTGTGGTGTTGGCTACGGTCGCAGACGGTAAAGTTTCCCTGATTGCCGGTGTGTCTAAGGATGTGACAGATCGCGTGAAGGCTGGGGAGCTGGTTGGTATGGTCGCTCAGCAGGTGGGCGGTAAAGGGGGCGGTCGTCCGGATATGGCGCAGGCCGGTGGTACCGATGCGTCTGCTCTCCCTGCAGCGTTAGCCAGTGTGAAAGGCTGGGTCAGCGCAAAACTGTAATAACTATAAGCGCATATACCCTAAATAATTCGAGTTGCAGGAAGGCGGCGACGCAGCGAATCCCCGGGAGCTTACTCAAGTAAGTGACTGGGGGGAGCGAGGAAAGCCAACACACATGCAACCTGAAGTATGACGGGTATAGGTGCCGTAACCTCAGGGAAATGGCACCTTGCGCGAGAAACACCGATAACGATAAAGTCGGGTTGAAATTGTGTATATCGGCTAAACTTAGGTTTAACAGAATGTGATGCCATGACTGCTTATACCGCAAGGTATTTGTCATCGCTTACTTTTTGGCGTTATATGATGGATAATGCCGGGATACGAGAGACCCGACTCTTTTAATCTTTCAAGGAGCAAAGAATGCTGATTCTGACTCGTCGAGTTGGTGAGACCCTCATGATTGGAGATGAGGTCACTGTGACAGTTTTAGGGGTGAAGGGTAACCAGGTTCGTATTGGCGTAAACGCCCCTAAAGAAGTATCTGTTCACCGTGAAGAGATCTACCAGCGTATTCAGGCTGAAAAATCCCAGCAGTCCAGTTACTAAGGTTTCCGCGCCTCGCTGTTCAGTGAGGCGCATCACTTACCGCCGCTTTTTCTCTTTTTCTGTTTTTTCCCCTGCGCCATACCGCTTTTCATCACCCTTTGCTGCTTTGGTCGTTTGGCATTATGCCTGCGTCAGGGCTGATTTCCTGTTGATAAATTGCCCTTTTTGCCGTTTTTGCACGCGAATTGCGTGCGAAGTGTGCAAACGAAAAAAGGTCTCGAAAAAGTGTTTGACTTATAAGTACCAGAAAGTAATATGTGCGCCATCGCAGCGACGAAGAGCAGAAACAAGTTCTTCGAAGCACTCGAAAGAGGCGTGTGTGGTGAGGTGGCCGAGAGGCTGAAGGCGCTCCCCTGCTAAGGGAGTATGCGGTCAAAAGCTGCATCCGGGGTTCGAATCCCCGCCTCACCGCCATTTTGCATCCGTAGCTCAGCTGGATAGAGTACTCGGCTACGAACCGAGCGGTCGGAGGTTCGAATCCTCCCGGATGCACC
>NZ_JASCAR010000006.1:0-26210 GCF_029967715.1 Klebsiella sp. V115_8 | reverse complement strand
AACATCAAAATGGTTGTTACCCTGATCCACCCGATCGCGATGGACGATGGTCTGCGTTTCGCAATCCGTGAAGGCGGCCGTACCGTTGGCGCGGGCGTTGTAGCTAAAGTTCTGGGCTAATTCGTTAGCTTTGAATAAAAAAGGGCGCTTCGGCGCCCTTTTTGCTGTCCGTCGTTCAGCGAAAAGGGCGGTGCTACTGGCGATTCATAACGTGCGCTGCGGCGGATAATGAGTAAATGGTCTATTGTAATCATAACTATTCTCATTTAATATTTGTGCATAAATTGAACGGGAGTTTATATGTACGTTTGTTTGTGCAATGGCGTCAGCGATAAAAAAATTCGCCAGGTTGTTCGCCAGTTTCAACCGCAATCTTTTCAGCAATTACGTAAGTTTGTTCCCGTTGGAAATCAATGCGGTAAGTGTGTTCGCGCGGCGCGGGAAGTTATGGAAGATGAATTAACCACCATGCCGGAATTCAAAGAAATCGCCTGAAGTCCACGCTTCTCTTTTGACATCCCTATAGGCCGGACTACGCTTCAATGAGTGGAAGCGGAGGGACTATATAATGAAAGGTGATGTCAAAATCATAAGTTATCTCAATAAATTATTGGGAAATGAGCTGGTCGCAATTAATCAGTACTTTCTCCATGCGAGAATGTTCAAAAACTGGGGCCTGATGCGCCTCAACGATATTGAGTACCACGAATCCATCGACGAAATGAAGCACGCCGATAAATACATCGAGCGTATTCTTTTTCTCGAAGGTATCCCGAATCTGCAGGATCTCGGCAAACTTGGCATTGGTGAAGATGTGGAAGAGATGCTGCAGTCCGATTTAAGACTGGAGCTGGAGGGGGCGCAAAACCTGCGCGAGGCGATCGCCTATGCCGACAGCGTCCATGACTACGTCAGCCGCGATATGATGATTGAGATCCTGGCGGATGAAGAAGGCCATATCGACTGGCTGGAAACCGAACTCGATCTGATCGGCAAAATCGGTCTGCAAAATTACCTGCAGTCGCAGATCAAAGTGTCAGACTAGCCAGCGTCTGACACCCGCACCAGAAACCCGCGGCCGCCAGAAATGGCCCAAACGGCAGCGGGTTGTTCCCCCTCCATTTACTGCTCCCGCCGTACCTGGCGTACAAACCTGATACTGCCCACACCGCGCAGGCGAGCAGCGATGCCACCAGTAGCAGCTGCGGCAGCAATCGCCAGCCATGCCAGGCGCCGAGGGCGGCGAGATATTTGATATCCCCATACCCCAACCCCTCATAGCCGCGGATCCCGCGATATAGCCAGTAAAGCGCAGCCAAACTGAGATAGCCGGCTATCGCCCCCCAGACGGCATCATGAAGCTGGTACGGCGCCAGACAGAGATAAAAAAGCAAACCACTCCACAGCAGGGGACAGGTGTAACGGTCGGGCAGCAGGCCGTGACGCAGGTCCTGGTGGCATAAGGCTAAGGTCAATCCGCTATAGCACAGCAAGAAGGGGAGGGCGGCGAGCATGGTTAACCCCGCAATCGTCAAAGAACATCGTCTCACTATGCTTATTGTCCCCGTTCAGTGCAAAAGGGACTTCCCTGGAATGGATGGCGCCATCCGCGTTAAATTGCCGCGTTTTCACCCGGTACCGTTCGCTAGCGCGAAGGTGCGCAAATCCTGGTGATGATTTTCTAAACAGCACTTGCGTAGCGCCAGAATTTGCGTATAATGCGCGGGCCTGTCAAAGTTGACGGCCGGTTCAATATGAACCCTGGTAATCGCAGTTGGGTTATCAAACAATGTCCCCAATCGGGGGGCTATGTAAGAACGGTTACACTCTCCCATCAATCGTAATGGGTATGAGGAGTAATCATTTCGTCTATAAAATAATTGGAGCTCTGGTCTCATGCAGAACCAAAGAATCCGTATCCGCCTGAAAGCGTTTGATCATCGTCTGATCGATCAATCAACCGCGGAAATCGTCGAGACTGCTAAGCGCACTGGTGCGCAAGTCCGTGGTCCGATCCCGCTGCCGACCCGCAAAGAGCGCTTTACCGTTCTGATCTCCCCGCACGTCAACAAAGACGCGCGTGACCAGTACGAAATTCGCACTCACAAGCGTCTGGTTGACATCGTTGAGCCAACTGAAAAAACCGTTGATGCTCTGATGCGTCTGGATCTGGCTGCCGGTGTAGACGTGCAGATCAGCCTGGGTTAATCAGGTCATCGAGCGATTGAGAGGTTGAAACAATGATTGGTTTAGTCGGTAAAAAAGTGGGCATGACCCGCATCTTCACTGAAGATGGCGTTTCTATCCCAGTAACCGTAATCGAAGTTGAAGCAAACCGTGTTACTCAGGTTAAAGACCTGGCTAACGATGGCTACCGCGCAATCCAGGTTACCACCGGTGCTAAAAAAGCTAACCGTGTAACCAAGCCGGAAGCGGGTCACTTCGCTAAAGCTGGCGTTGAAGCTGGCCGTGGTCTGTGGGAATTCCGTCTGGCTGACGGCGAAGAATTCACCGTAGGTCAGAACATTAGCGTTGAACTGTTTGCTGACGTTAAAAAAGTTGACGTAACCGGTACCTCTAAAGGTAAAGGTTTTGCTGGTACCGTTAAGCGCTGGAACTTCCGTACCCAGGACGCTACTCACGGTAACTCCTTGTCCCACCGCGTTCCGGGTTCTATCGGTCAGAACCAGACTCCGGGCAAAGTGTTCAAAGGCAAGAAAATGGCAGGTCAGCTGGGTAATGAGCGTGTAACCGTTCAGAGCCTGGACGTAGTACGTGTTGACGCTGAGCGCAACCTGCTGCTGGTTAAAGGTGCTGTCCCGGGTGCGACCGGTAGCGACCTGATCGTTAAACCAGCTGTGAAGGCGTGAGGAGATAGCAATGGAATTAGTATTGAAAGACGCGCAGAGCGCGCTGACTGTTTCCGAAACTACCTTCGGTCGTGATTTCAACGAAGCGCTGGTTCACCAGGTTGTTGTTGCTTATGCAGCTGGTGCGCGTCAGGGCACTCGTGCTCAGAAGACTCGTGCTGAAATCACTGGCTCCGGTAAAAAACCGTGGCGCCAGAAAGGTACCGGCCGTGCGCGTTCTGGTTCTATCAAGAGCCCGATCTGGCGTTCCGGTGGCGTGACCTTTGCTGCTCGTCCGCAGGACCACAGTCAAAAAGTTAACAAGAAGATGTACCGCGGCGCGCTGAAAAGCATCCTGTCCGAACTGGTACGTCAGGATCGTCTGATCGTTGTCGAGAAGTTCTCTGTTGAAGCGCCGAAAACTAAGCTGCTGGCACAGAAACTGAAAGACATGGCTCTGGAAGATGTGCTGATCATCACCGGTGAGCTGGACGAGAACCTGTTCCTGGCCGCACGTAACCTGCACAAGGTTGACGTACGTGATGCGAACGGTATCGACCCGGTTAGCCTGATCGCCTTCGACAAAGTCGTAATGACTGCTGATGCTGTTAAGCAAGTTGAGGAGATGCTGGCATGATTCGTGAAGAACGTCTGCTGAAGGTGCTGCGCGCACCGCACGTTTCTGAAAAAGCGTCTACTGCGATGGAAAAAACAAACACCATCGTTCTCAAAGTTGCTAAAGACGCGACCAAAGCAGAAATCAAAGCTGCTGTGCAGAAACTGTTTGAAGTCGAAGTCGAAGTCGTTAACACCCTGGTTGTTAAAGGGAAAGTTAAACGTCACGGACAGCGTATCGGTCGTCGTAGCGACTGGAAAAAAGCTTACGTCACCCTGAAAGAAGGCCAGAATCTGGACTTCGTTGGCGGCGCTGAGTAAGTCGGAGGAGTAATACAATGGCAGTTGTTAAATGTAAACCGACATCTCCGGGTCGTCGCCACGTCGTTAAAGTGGTTAACCCAGAGCTGCACAAGGGCAAACCTTTTGCTCCGTTGCTGGAAAAAAACAGCAAATCCGGTGGTCGTAACAACAATGGCCGTATCACCACCCGTCATATCGGTGGTGGCCACAAGCAGGCTTACCGTATTGTTGACTTCAAACGCAACAAAGATGGTATCCCGGCAGTTGTTGAACGTCTTGAGTACGATCCGAACCGCTCCGCGAACATCGCGCTGGTTCTGTACAAAGACGGCGAGCGCCGTTACATCCTGGCCCCGAAAGGCCTGAAAGCTGGCGACCAGATTCAGTCTGGCGTTGATGCTGCAATCAAAGCAGGCAACACCCTGCCGATGCGCAATATCCCGGTTGGTTCTACCGTTCATAACGTAGAAATGAAACCAGGTAAAGGCGGTCAGCTGGCTCGTTCCGCTGGTACTTACGTTCAGATCGTTGCTCGCGACGGTGCTTATGTCACCCTGCGTCTGCGTTCTGGTGAAATGCGTAAAGTCGAAGCAGACTGCCGCGCTACTCTGGGCGAAGTTGGCAATGCTGAGCATATGCTGCGCGTTCTGGGTAAAGCAGGTGCTGCACGCTGGCGTGGTGTTCGTCCTACCGTTCGCGGTACTGCGATGAACCCAGTAGACCACCCACATGGTGGTGGTGAAGGTCGTAACTTTGGTAAGCACCCGGTATCCCCGTGGGGCCTGCAGACCAAAGGTAAGAAGACCCGCAGCAACAAGCGTACTGATAAATTCATCGTACGTCGCCGTAGCAAATAATTTTAGAGGATAAGCCATGCCACGTTCTCTCAAGAAAGGTCCTTTTATTGACCTGCACTTGCTGAAGAAGGTAGAGAAAGCGGTGGAAAGCGGAGACAAGAAGCCCCTGCGCACTTGGTCCCGTCGTTCAACGATCTTTCCTAACATGATCGGTTTGACCATCGCTGTCCATAATGGTCGTCAGCACGTTCCAGTATTTGTTTCCGACGAAATGGTCGGTCACAAACTGGGTGAATTCGCACCGACTCGTACTTATCGCGGCCACGCTGCTGATAAAAAAGCGAAGAAGAAATAAGGTAGGAGGAAGAGATGGAAACTTTAGCTCAACATCGCCATGCTCGTTCTTCTGCTCAGAAGGTTCGCCTTGTAGCTGACCTGATTCGCGGTAAGAAAGTGTCGCAGGCCCTGGATATTCTGACCTACACCAACAAAAAAGCTGCTGTACTGGTCAAGAAGGTACTGGAATCTGCCATTGCTAACGCTGAACACAACGATGGCGCTGACATTGATGATCTGAAAGTTGCGAAAATTTTCGTAGACGAAGGCCCGAGCATGAAGCGCATTATGCCGCGTGCTAAAGGTCGTGCAGATCGCATCCTGAAGCGCACCAGCCACATCACTGTGGTTGTGTCCGATCGCTGAGACTCTGGAGACTAGCAATGGGTCAGAAAGTACATCCTAATGGTATTCGCCTGGGTATTGTCAAACCATGGAACTCTACCTGGTTCGCGAACACCAAAGAATTCGCTGACAACCTGGACAGCGATTTTAAAGTACGTCAGTTCCTGACTAAAGAACTGGCTAAAGCGTCTGTATCTCGCATCGTTATCGAGCGTCCGGCTAAGAGCATCCGTGTGACCATTCACACCGCTCGCCCGGGTATCGTTATCGGTAAGAAAGGCGAAGACGTAGAAAAACTGCGCAAGGTCGTAGCGGATATCGCTGGCGTACCTGCACAGATCAATATCGCCGAAGTTCGTAAACCTGAACTGGACGCAAAACTGGTTGCTGACAGCATCACTTCTCAGCTGGAACGTCGCGTTATGTTCCGTCGTGCGATGAAGCGTGCTGTACAGAACGCAATGCGTCTGGGCGCTAAAGGTATCAAAGTTGAAGTTAGCGGCCGTCTGGGCGGCGCGGAAATCGCACGTACCGAATGGTACCGTGAAGGTCGCGTACCGCTGCACACTCTGCGTGCTGACATCGACTACAACACCTCTGAAGCGCACACCACTTACGGTGTAATCGGCGTTAAGGTATGGATCTTCAAAGGTGAGATCCTGGGTGGTATGGCTGCTGTTGAACAACCGGAACCGGCTGCTCAACCTAAAAAGCAGCAGCGTAAAGGCCGTAAATAAGGAGCGTCGCTGATGTTACAACCAAAGCGTACAAAATTCCGTAAAGTGCACAAAGGCCGCAACCGTGGTCTGGCGCAGGGTACGGATGTTAGCTTCGGCACTTTCGGTCTGAAAGCTGTTGGCCGTGGTCGTCTGACTGCACGTCAGATCGAAGCAGCACGTCGTGCTATGACCCGTGCAGTTAAGCGTCAAGGTAAGATCTGGATCCGTGTATTCCCGGACAAACCGATCACCGAGAAGCCGCTGGAAGTTCGTATGGGTAAAGGTAAAGGTAACGTGGAGTACTGGGTTGCCTTGATTCAGCCGGGTAAAGTCCTGTATGAAATGGACGGTGTACCGGAAGAGCTGGCCCGTGAAGCATTCGGCCTGGCAGCAGCGAAACTGCCGATCAAAACCACCTTTGTAACTAAGACGGTGATGTAATGAAAGCAAAAGAGCTGCGTGAAAAAAGCGTTGAAGAGCTGAACGCTGAGCTGCTGAACCTGCTGCGTGAGCAGTTCAACCTGCGCATGCAGGCTGCAAGTGGCCAGCTGCAACAGACTCATCTGCTGAAGCAAGTGCGTCGTGATGTTGCACGCGTTAAGACTTTACTGACTCAGAAGGCGGGTGCGTAATGACCGATAAAATCCGTACTCTGCAAGGTCGCGTAGTTAGCGACAAAATGGAGAAATCCATTGTTGTTGCTATCGAACGTATGGTGAAACACCCGGTTTACGGCAAATTCATCAAACGTACGACCAAACTGCACGTACATGACGAGAACAACGAATGCGGTATCGGCGACAAGGTTGAAATCCGCGAATGCCGTCCGCTGTCCAAGACTAAGTCCTGGACGCTGGTTCGCGTTGTAGAGAAAGCGGTTCTGTAATAGAGTACGCATTCTCGATACGGATAAACGGCTCAGCGATGAGCCGTTTATTTTTTCTACCCATATCTGGTTTGTGGTGTTATAATGCCGCGCCCTCGATATGGGGCTTTTTAACGACCCTAATTTTCGGGTCTCAGTAGTAGTTGACATTAGCGGAGCACTAAAATGATCCAAGAACAGACTATGCTGAACGTCGCCGACAACTCCGGTGCACGTCGCGTAATGTGTATCAAGGTTCTGGGTGGCTCGCACCGTCGCTACGCAGGCGTAGGCGACATCATCAAGATCACCATCAAAGAAGCAATTCCGCGTGGTAAGGTCAAAAAAGGTGATGTGCTGAAGGCGGTAGTGGTGCGCACCAAGAAGGGTGTTCGTCGCCCGGACGGTTCTGTCATTCGCTTCGATGGTAATGCATGCGTTATTCTGAACAATAACAGCGAGCAGCCTATCGGTACGCGTATTTTTGGGCCGGTAACTCGTGAACTTCGTACCGAGAAGTTCATGAAAATTATCTCTCTGGCACCAGAAGTACTCTAAGGAGCGAATCATGGCAGCGAAAATCCGTCGTGATGACGAAGTTATCGTGTTAACCGGTAAAGATAAAGGTAAGCGCGGTAAAGTTAAGAATGTCCTGTCTTCCGGCAAGGTCATTGTTGAAGGTATCAACCTGGTTAAGAAACACCAGAAGCCGGTTCCGGCTCTGAACCAACCAGGCGGCATCGTTGAAAAAGAAGCTGCAATTCAGGTTTCTAACGTTGCAATCTTCAATGCGGCAACCGGCAAGGCTGACCGTGTAGGCTTTAGATTCGAAGACGGCAAAAAAGTCCGTTTCTTCAAGTCTAACAGCGAAACTATCAAGTAATTTGGAGTAGTACGATGGCGAAACTGCATGATTACTACAAAGACGAAGTAGTTAAGAAACTCATGACTGAGTTTAACTACAATTCTGTCATGCAAGTCCCTCGGGTCGAGAAGATCACCCTGAACATGGGTGTTGGTGAAGCGATCGCTGACAAGAAACTGCTGGATAACGCAGCAGCTGACCTGGCAGCAATCTCCGGTCAAAAACCGCTGATCACCAAAGCACGCAAATCAGTTGCAGGCTTCAAAATCCGTCAGGGCTATCCGATCGGCTGTAAAGTAACTCTGCGTGGCGAACGCATGTGGGAGTTCTTTGAGCGCCTGATCACTATTGCTGTACCGCGTATTCGTGACTTCCGCGGCCTGTCCGCTAAGTCTTTCGACGGTCGTGGCAACTACAGCATGGGTGTCCGTGAGCAGATCATCTTCCCAGAAATCGACTACGATAAAGTCGACCGCGTTCGTGGTTTGGATATTACCATTACCACTACTGCGAAATCTGACGAAGAAGGCCGTGCTCTGCTGGCTGCCTTTGACTTCCCGTTCCGCAAGTAAGGTAGGGTTACTTAATGGCTAAGCAATCAATGAAAGCACGCGAAGTAAAGCGCGTGGCTTTAGCTGATAAATTCTTCGCTAAACGCGCTGAACTGAAAGCTATCATCTCTGATGTGAACGCAACCGACGAAGATCGTTGGAATGCCGTTCTCAAGCTGCAGACTCTGCCGCGTGATTCCAGCCCGTCTCGTCAGCGTAACCGCTGCCGTCAAACAGGTCGTCCGCATGGTTTCCTGCGGAAGTTCGGGTTGAGCCGTATTAAGGTCCGTGAAGCCGCTATGCGCGGTGAAATCCCGGGTCTGAAAAAGGCTAGCTGGTAATTGTCACCAATTGAATCACGGGAGTAAAGACAGATGAGCATGCAAGATCCGATCGCGGATATGCTGACCCGTATCCGTAACGGTCAGGCCGCGAACAAAGCTGCGGTCACCATGCCTTCCTCCAAGCTGAAAGTGGCAATCGCCAACGTGCTGAAGGAAGAAGGTTTTATCGAAGATTTTAAAGTTGAAGGCGACACCAAGCCGGAACTGGAACTGACTCTTAAGTATTTCCAGGGTAAAGCTGTTGTAGAAAGCATTCAGCGTGTCAGCCGCCCAGGTCTGCGCATCTATAAGAAAAAAGATGAGCTGCCGAAAGTTATGGCCGGTCTGGGTATCGCAGTTGTTTCTACCTCTAAAGGTGTTATGACTGATCGTGCAGCGCGCCAGGCTGGTCTTGGTGGCGAAATTATCTGCTACGTAGCCTAATCGGAGGAAAAAATGTCTCGTGTTGCTAAAGCACCGGTCGTTGTTCCTGCCGGCGTTGATGTAAAAATCAACGGTCAGGTTATTACGATCAAAGGTAAAAACGGCGAGCTGACTCGTACTCTCAACGATGCTGTTGAAGTTAAACATGCAGATAATGCACTGACCTTCGGTCCGCGTGATGGTTACGCAGACGGTTGGGCTCAGGCTGGTACCGCGCGTGCCCTGCTGAACTCAATGGTTATCGGTGTTACCGAAGGCTTCACTAAGAAGCTGCAGCTGGTTGGTGTAGGTTATCGTGCAGCGGTCAAAGGGAATGTAGTAAACCTGGCTTTAGGTTTCTCTCACCCGGTTGATCATCAGCTGCCTGCGGGTATCACTGCAGAATGTCCGACTCAGACTGAAATCGTGCTGAAAGGCGCTGATAAGCAGGTGATCGGCCAGGTTGCAGCAGATCTGCGCGCCTACCGTCGTCCTGAGCCTTACAAAGGCAAGGGTGTTCGTTACGCCGACGAAGTCGTGCGTACCAAAGAGGCTAAGAAGAAGTAAGGTAACACTATGGATAAGAAATCTGCTCGTATCCGTCGTGCGACCCGCGCACGCCGCAAGCTCCAGGAGCTGGGCGCAACTCGCCTGGTGGTACATCGTACCCCGCGTCACATTTACGCACAGGTAATTGCACCGAATGGTTCTGAAGTTCTGGTAGCTGCTTCTACTGTAGAAAAAGCTATCGCTGAACAACTGAAGTACACCGGTAACAAAGACGCTGCTGCAGCTGTGGGTAAAGCTGTCGCTGAACGCGCTCTGGAAAAAGGCATCAAAGATGTTTCCTTTGACCGTTCCGGGTTCCAATATCATGGTCGTGTCCAGGCACTGGCAGATGCTGCCCGTGAAGCTGGCCTTCAGTTCTAAGGTAGAGGTGTAAGATGGCTCACATCGAAAAACAAGCTGGCGAACTGCAGGAAAAGCTGATCGCGGTAAACCGCGTATCTAAAACCGTTAAAGGTGGTCGTATTTTCTCCTTCACAGCTCTGACTGTAGTTGGCGATGGTAACGGTCGCGTTGGTTTTGGTTACGGTAAAGCGCGTGAAGTTCCAGCAGCGATCCAGAAAGCGATGGAAAAAGCCCGTCGCAATATGATTAACGTCGCGCTGAACCACGGCACCCTGCAGCACCCGGTTAAGGGTACTCACACGGGTTCTCGTGTATTCATGCAGCCGGCTTCCGAAGGTACCGGTATCATCGCCGGTGGTGCAATGCGCGCCGTTCTGGAAGTCGCTGGGGTTCGTAACGTTCTGGCTAAAGCGTATGGTTCCACTAACCCGATTAACGTGGTTCGTGCAACTATCGACGGTCTGGAAAACATGAAGTCCCCGGATATGGTCGCTGCCAAGCGTGGTAAATCCGTTGAAGAAATTCTGGGGAAATAAACCATGGCAAAGACTATTAAAATTACTCAAACCCGCAGTGCAATCGGTCGTCTGCCGAAACACAAGGCAACGCTGCTTGGCCTGGGTCTGCGTCGTATTGGTCACACCGTAGAGCGCGAGGATACTCCTGCTGTTCGTGGTATGGTCAACGCGGTTTCCTTCATGGTTAAAGTTGAGGAGTAAGAGATGCGTTTAAATACTCTGTCTCCGGCCGAAGGCTCCAAAAAGGCGGGTAAACGCCTGGGTCGTGGTATCGGTTCTGGCCTCGGTAAAACCGGTGGTCGTGGTCACAAAGGTCAGAAATCTCGTTCTGGCGGTGGCGTACGTCGCGGTTTCGAGGGTGGTCAGATGCCTCTGTACCGTCGTCTGCCGAAATTCGGCTTCACTTCTCGTAAAGCGATGATCACCGCAGAGATCCGTCTCTCCGATCTGGCTCACGTAGAAGGCGATGTAGTAGACCTGAACGCGCTGAAAGCGGCTAACATTATCGGTGTCCAGATCGAGTTCGCGAAAGTGATCCTGTCTGGTGAGGTAACTCGTCCGGTAACTGTTCGTGGCCTGCGTGTGACTAAAGGTGCTCGTGCTGCTATCGAAGCTGCTGGCGGTAAAATTGAGGAATAAGTAGCAGATGGCTAAACAACCGGGATTAGATTTTCAAAGTGCCAAAGGTGGCCTTGGCGAACTGAAACGCAGACTTCTGTTTGTGGTCGGTGCGCTGATAGTGTTCCGTATTGGCTCTTTTATTCCGATCCCTGGTATTGATGCCGCTGTACTTGCCAAACTGCTTGAGCAACAGCGAGGCACCATCATTGAAATGTTCAACATGTTCTCTGGTGGTGCTCTCAGCCGTGCTTCTATCTTTGCATTGGGGATTATGCCGTATATCTCGGCATCAATCATCGTGCAGCTGCTGACGGTGGTTTATCAACCGCTGGCGGAACTGAAGAAAGAAGGGGAGTCTGGTCGTCGTAAGATCAGCCAGTACACCCGCTACGGTACTCTGGTGCTGGCGATATTCCAGTCGATCGGTATTGCTACCGGTCTGCCGAATATGCCTGGTATGCAGGGCCTGGTGATTAATCCAGGCTTTGCATTCTATTTCACCGCTGTTGTTAGTCTGGTCACAGGGACTATGTTCCTGATGTGGCTCGGCGAACAGATCACTGAACGCGGTATCGGTAACGGTATCTCGATCATTATCTTCGCCGGTATCGTTGCGGGACTCCCGCCGGCCATCGCCCATACTATCGAGCAAGCGCGTCAAGGCGACCTGCACTTCCTCCTGTTGCTGTTGGTTGCAGTATTAGTATTTGCAGTGACCTTCTTTGTTGTATTCGTTGAACGTGGGCAACGCCGCATTGTGGTAAACTACGCGAAACGTCAACAGGGTCGTCGTGTCTATGCTGCACAGAGCACACATTTACCGCTGAAAGTGAATATGGCGGGGGTAATCCCGGCAATCTTCGCTTCCAGTATTATACTGTTCCCGGCAACCATCACGTCATGGTTCGGGGGTGGTACTGGTTGGAACTGGCTGACAACAATTTCGCTGTATTTGCAGCCTGGGCAACCGCTTTATGTGTTACTCTATGCGTCTGCAATCATCTTCTTCTGTTTCTTCTACACGGCGTTGGTTTTCAACCCGCGTGAAACAGCAGATAACCTGAAGAAGTCCGGTGCATTTGTACCAGGAATTCGTCCGGGAGAGCAAACGGCGAAGTATATCGATAAAGTGATGACTCGCCTGACTCTGGTTGGTGCGTTGTACATTACTTTTATCTGCCTGATCCCGGAGTTCATGCGTGACGCGATGAAAGTGCCGTTCTACTTCGGTGGGACCTCGCTGCTTATCGTTGTTGTCGTGATTATGGACTTTATGGCTCAAGTGCAAACTCTGATGATGTCCAGTCAGTATGAGTCTGCATTGAAGAAGGCGAACCTGAAAGGCTACGGCCGCTAAAACTGGTCGCCCGAGAAGTTACGGAGAGTAAAAATGAAAGTTCGTGCTTCCGTCAAGAAATTATGCCGTAACTGCAAAATCGTTAAGCGTGATGGCGTCATCCGTGTGATTTGCAGTGCCGAGCCGAAGCATAAACAGCGCCAAGGCTGATTTTTTCGCATATTTTTCTTGCAAAGTTGGATTGAGCTGGCTAGATTAGCCAGCCAATCTTTTGTATGTCTGTACGTTTCCATTTGAGTATCCTGAAAACGGGCTTTTCAGCATGGTGCGTACATATTAAATAGTAGGAGTGCATAGTGGCCCGTATAGCAGGCATTAACATTCCTGATCACAAACATACCGTAATCGCTTTAACCGCTATTTTCGGTATCGGCAAAACCCGTTCTAAAGCCATCTGCGCTGAAACGGGCATCGCTGAAAATGTTAAGATCAGTGAGCTGTCTGAAGAACAAATTGATATTCTGCGTGAAGCAGTAGGTAAATTTGTCGTTGAAGGTGATCTGCGCCGTGAAATCACCCTGAGCATCAAGCGTCTGATGGACCTTGGTTGCTACCGTGGTTTGCGTCATCGTCGTGGTCTCCCGGTTCGCGGTCAGCGTACCAAGACCAACGCACGTACCCGTAAGGGTCCGCGTAAACCGATCAAGAAATAATCGGGGTGATTGAATAATGGCAAAGGCACCAATTCGTGCACGTAAGCGTGTAAGAAAACAAGTCTCTGACGGCGTGGCTCATATCCATGCTTCTTTTAACAACACCATCGTTACCATTACTGATCGTCAGGGTAACGCACTGGGTTGGGCAACAGCCGGTGGTTCCGGTTTCCGTGGTTCTCGCAAATCCACTCCGTTCGCAGCTCAGGTTGCAGCAGAGCGTTGCGCAGAAGCCGTAAAAGAATACGGCATCAAGAATCTGGAAGTTATGGTCAAAGGTCCGGGTCCGGGTCGCGAATCTACCATTCGTGCACTGAACGCCGCTGGTTTCCGCATCACTAATATTACTGATGTGACTCCGATCCCTCATAACGGTTGTCGTCCGCCGAAAAAACGTCGCGTATAACGCTGCGTTTTCCAGGTTAGTTGGAGAAAGAAAATGGCAAGATATTTGGGTCCTAAGCTCAAGCTGAGCCGTCGTGAGGGCACCGACTTATTCCTTAAGTCTGGCGTTCGCGCGATCGATACCAAGTGTAAAATTGAACAAGCTCCTGGCCAGCACGGTGCGCGTAAGCCGCGTCTGTCTGACTATGGTGTGCAGTTGCGTGAAAAGCAAAAAGTTCGCCGTATGTACGGTGTGCTGGAGCGTCAGTTCCGTAACTACTATAAAGAAGCAGCACGTCTGAAAGGCAACACCGGTGAAAACCTGTTGGCTCTGCTGGAAGGTCGTCTGGACAACGTTGTATACCGTATGGGCTTCGGCGCCACTCGTGCTGAAGCACGCCAGCTGGTTAGCCACAAAGCGATTATGGTAAACGGTCGTGTTGTTAACATCGCTTCTTATCAGGTTAAAGCGAATGACGTTGTCAGCATTCGTGAGAAAGCGAAAAAGCAATCTCGCGTGAAAGCCGCTCTGGAGCTGGCTGAGCAGCGTGAAAAGCCAACCTGGCTGGAAGTTGATGCTGGCAAGATGGAAGGTACGTTCAAGCGTCAGCCGGAGCGTTCTGATCTGTCTGCGGACATTAACGAACACCTGATCGTCGAGCTTTACTCCAAGTAAAGCTTAGTACCAAAGAGAGGACACAATGCAGGGTTCTGTGACAGAGTTTCTAAAACCGCGCCTGGTCGATATCGAGCAAGTGAGTTCGACGCACGCCAAGGTGACCCTTGAGCCTTTAGAGCGTGGCTTCGGCCATACTCTGGGTAACGCACTGCGCCGTATTCTGCTCTCATCGATGCCGGGTTGCGCGGTGACCGAGGTTGAGATTGATGGTGTACTGCACGAGTACAGCACCAAAGAAGGCGTTCAGGAAGACATCCTTGAAATCCTGCTCAACCTGAAAGGGCTGGCGGTGAGAGTTCAGGGTAAAGATGAAGTCATCCTTACTTTGAATAAATCTGGCATTGGCCCTGTGACCGCAGCCGACATTACCCACGACGGTGATGTCGAAATCGTCAAGCCGCAGCACGTGATTTGCCACCTGACTGATGAGAACGCTGCTATCAGCATGCGTATCAAAGTTCAGCGCGGTCGCGGTTATGTGCCGGCTTCTGCCCGAATTCATTCGGAAGAAGATGAGCGCCCAATCGGCCGTCTGCTGGTCGACGCCTGCTACAGCCCTGTAGAGCGTATTGCCTACAATGTTGAAGCTGCGCGTGTAGAACAGCGTACCGACCTGGACAAGCTGGTCATCGAAATGGAAACCAACGGCACAATCGATCCTGAAGAGGCGATTCGTCGTGCGGCAACCATCCTGGCTGAACAACTGGAAGCTTTTGTTGACTTACGTGATGTACGTCAGCCAGAAGTGAAAGAAGAGAAACCAGAATTCGATCCGATCCTGCTGCGCCCTGTTGACGATCTGGAATTGACTGTCCGCTCTGCTAACTGCCTCAAGGCAGAAGCTATCCACTATATCGGTGATCTGGTACAGCGTACCGAGGTTGAGTTGCTGAAAACGCCGAACCTGGGTAAAAAATCTCTTACTGAGATTAAAGACGTGCTGGCTTCCCGTGGACTGTCTCTGGGCATGCGCCTGGAAAACTGGCCACCAGCAAGCATTGCTGACGAGTAACCGGATCACAGGTTAAGGTTTTACTGAGAAGGATAAGGTCATGCGCCATCGTAAGAGTGGTCGTCAACTGAACCGCAACAGCAGCCATCGCCAGGCTATGTTCCGTAACATGGCAGGTTCGCTGGTTCGTCATGAAATCATCAAGACGACCCTGCCGAAAGCGAAAGAACTGCGTCGCGTAGTTGAGCCGCTGATTACTCTTGCCAAGACTGATAGCGTTGCTAATCGTCGTCTGGCATTCGCCCGTACTCGTGATAACGAGATCGTGGCAAAACTGTTTAACGAGCTGGGCCCGCGTTTCGCGAGCCGCGCCGGTGGTTACACTCGCATTCTGAAGTGTGGCTTCCGTGCAGGCGACAACGCGCCGATGGCATACATCGAGCTGGTTGATCGTGCTGAGCCGAAAGCAGAAGCTGCTGCAGAGTAATCTGTAGTAACGTAAAAAAACCCGCCCCGGCGGGTTTTTTTATATCTACCCCATCCCCACTTCACTACAATATCTGTACTCTTTTTGTTCATCCCCGGAGCCGTAGAATGTGGTTACTGGATCAGTGGGCAGAACGCCATATCCTCGATGCCCAAACCAAAGGCGAGTTCGATAATTTACCCGGTAGCGGCGTGCCGCTAACGCTCGATGGCGATTCGCATGTACCGGCCGAGCTGCGGGCAGGCTATCGCCTTCTGAAGAATGCAGGGTGTCTTCCCCCGGAGCTGGAGCAGCGCAAAGAAGCGGTGGCTCTGGCAGACTTGCTGAAGGGGGTCCGTCAGGACGACCCGCGGCATGCCGAACTCAGCAAGCGCCTCGCTCTGCTCGAGCTTAAGCTGCGTCAGGCAGGACTGAACACCGACTTTTTACGCGGTGAGTACGCCGATGCGTTGCTGCACAAAATTAATCAGGAGTGAATATGTATCGTATTGGTGAGCTGGCAAAACTGGCTGATGTGACGCCAGATACCATCCGTTATTATGAAAAACAGCAAATGATGGATCATGACGTGCGCACTGAGGGGGGATTTCGTCTTTACTCGGATAACGATCTTCAGCGTTTGCGCTTTATTCGCTATGCCCGTCAGCTGGGCTTTACTCTGGAAGCGATCCGCGAATTATTGTCGATCCGTATCGATCCGGAGCATCACACCTGTCAGGAGTCGAAAGGGATCGTTCAGGCGCGATTAAGCGAAGTTGAGGCGCGGATCAACGAGCTACAAACGATGCGTCGCTCTCTGCAACGGCTCAATGATGCCTGCTGTGGCACAGCTCACAGCAGCGTTTACTGTTCGATCCTCGAGGCCCTTGAGCAAGGCGCCAGCAACGGCAATACCGGGCGTTGATTTTTTGTGCGCGCGGATCTACACTCGCGCGGAATTCACACATCCACTGGAGTTACTATGAGTCGCTATCAGCATACCAAAGGACAAATTAAAGATAACGCCATTGAGGCACTTCTCCACGATCCATTATTCAGGCAGCGCGTAGAGAAGAATAAGAAAGGGAAAGGAAGCTATCAACGTAAAGATAAACATGCAGCAAGGAATGACCGGGAGGCCAGTGGCAAGCAAGCGAATCGCTTTTTTCCCACTGGCCTTCTGCTTTCACTGCTGATTAAGAACGGTTGTTTTGTTCTTTCAGCAGATCGCGAATTTCGCTCAGCAGGACTTCTTCTTTAGAGGGCGCTGGCGGTGCCGCCGGAGCCTCTTCTTTCTTACGATTTAACTTATTCATCAGTTTAATCGCCATGAAAATGGCAAATGCGACGATGATGAAATCGAAAACGTTCTGAATAAACACCCCGTAGTGCATCACCACTGCCGGTACATCACCCTGGGCATCGCGCAGCGTGACGGCAAACTGTTTAAAATCGATCCCGCCAATCAACAGGCCGAGCGGCGGCATAATAATATCCGCGACCAGCGACGAAACAATTTTACCGAATGCTGCACCGATGATCACACCCACTGCCAAATCGACAACGTTCCCGCGCATCGCGAATTCGCGAAACTCTTTTAAAAAACTCATTTTATTCTCCTTGAGCCAGCTGACGTTGTAAGTTTAACAAATGTATTTTCATTTGCCATTCCCCGTAGAGCGTTACAGGAAAATATTAACCTTTGAATAATAAGGGATAATAAAAGGCGCCTGTTCGACGCCCTGGGAATTACAGGAAGAAGGGGCTTGGCTGGAACAGCCTTTCTACATCGGAAATAAACTTTTTATCAGTCAAAAACATGATCACATGATCGCCCTGCTCGATCCGCAGATTATTATTGGCGATCATTACGTCATTCCCGCGCACGACGGCGCCGATGATCGTGCCTGGCGGAAGCTTGATCTCATCGATCGACCGCCCGACCACCCGCGAGGTGCTCTCATCGCCGTGTGCCACTGCTTCGATCGCTTCCGCAACGCCGCGGCGCAGGGAGGAGACGCCGACAATATCGGCTTTACGGACATGGCTGAGGAGGGCGGAAATCGTGGCCTGCTGAGGCGATATCGCGATATCAATGACGCTACCCTGAACCAGATCCACATAGGCTCTGCGCTGGATCAGCACCATGACTTTTTTGGCCCCCATTCGCTTGGCCAGCATCGCAGACATGATGTTTGCTTCGTCATCGTTAGTGACGGCAATAAACAGGTCCACCTGGTCAATATGCTCTTCGGCCAGCAGCTCCTGATCCGATGCATCACCGTAGAAGACGATAGTATGCTGCAGTTTTTCTGCCAGCTCAGCGGCTCGCTGCTGATTGCGCTCGATAAGCTTAACGCTGTAGTCTTTTTCCAGCTTATGGGCCAGGCCCGCGCCAATATTGCCGCCGCCGACCAACATGATGCGTTTGTAAGGTTTCTCCAGACGCTGGAGTTCGCTCATGACCGCGCGAATATGCTGCGAGGCGGCAATAAAGAAGACTTCATCGCCGGCCTCGACAATCGTCGAACCCTGTGGGCGGATGGGGCGATCGTGGCGGAAAATGGCGGCCACGCGCGTATCGATATGCGGCATATGCTCGCGCATGGTGGACAACGCATTCCCCACCAGCGGACCACCGTAATAGGCTTTCACCACGGCGAGGCTGACTTTACCTTCGGCGAAGTTCACGACCTGCAGCGCGCCGGGATATTCTATCAGGCGATGAATATTGTCGATGACCAGCTGTTCCGGAGCGATTAAGTGATCGATGGGCACAGCTTCAGAATTGAAGAGCTTTTCCGCATCGCGGACGTAATCAGGCGCACGAATACGGGCTATACGGTTTGGCGTATTGAATAATGAATAGGCGACCTGACAGGCCACCATGTTGGTTTCATCCGAACTGGTGACCGCCACCAGCATATCGGCATCATCGGCTCCTGCCTCGCGCAGTACGCGGGGGTGAGAACCGTGCCCCTGGACGACACGCAGGTCGAACTTATCCTGCAGGCTGCGCAGACGGTCGCCATTGGTATCAACCAGCGTAATATCATTGTTCTCGCCGACGAGGTTCTCCGCCAGCGTGCCGCCGACCTGGCCGGCGCCCAGAATAATAATCTTCATCTGCAGTGATCCATTAGTTCCGACGTTTGATTAGCTTAGCGTAAAAGAAGCCATCGCCTTCTTCCGCACCCGGCAGATTTTGCTGTCCCGGGCTTGCCGGCGTACCGGTTGCGTGAAGCTCTGCATCCGGGGTCCGCGCGAGGAACGCGGCAATTTGCTGACTATTCTCTTCCGGCAGAATAGAACAGGTAGCGTAAACCAACGTGCCGCCTGGCTTCAGATGCCCCCAGATGGCATTGAGGATCTCGGCCTGCAGCTGGGCTAAATCGCCGATATCCCGATCCCGGCGCAGCCATTTGATATCCGGGTGGCGGCGAATAACGCCGGTGGCGGAACAGGGGGCATCCAGCAGAATACGATCGAACTGCTCGCTGCCACACCACTGCTCAGGGAAGCGACCATCACCCTGTTTGACTTCGGCTTTCATGCCCAGCCGTTTCAGGTTGTCATAGACGCGGGAAAGACGCTGTTCATCAATGTCCACCGCCATGACCTCAGCCTGGGGAGCGACTTCCAGAATATGCGTCGTCTTGCCGCCCGGCGCGGCGCAGAGATCGAGAATGCGCTCGCCGTTTTCCGGCTGCAGATAGCGCATGCAGCCCTGGGCCGAGGCATCCTGAACGGTTACCCATCCTTCGGCAAAACCCGGCAACGCATGGACCGGGGCAGGGGTGGCCAGACGCACGGCGTCGGGATAGTCAGGGTGGGTGAAGCCCTCTAAGCCGGCCTCTTTAAGCAGAGCAAGCCATTCGTCTCGGGAATGATGGTTGCGGTTAACGCGCAACCACATCGGCGGGCGCTGGTTGTTCGCATCGACGATCTCCTGCCATTGTTGCGGCCAGGCCTGCTGCAGACGCTTCAGCAGCCATTTGGGATGAAGGTAGCGGTTTTCCTGCCCGGCGAATTCTGCCAGTAGCTCTTCCTGCTGGCGCTGAAACTGGCGTAACACCCCATTGATCAGCCCTTTAAGCTGCGGGCGCTTAATCGCCACCGCGCCTTCTACCGTTTCAGCCAGCGCGGCGTGCGGAGGGATGCGGGTGTAGAGTAACTGATAGAGCCCAACCATAATCAGAAAGTGCACGGTGCGCTGTTTGCCGGTCATCGGACGCGCCATCAGCTTGCTGATAAGCCACTCCAGCTGGCTGAGCGTACGCAGTACGCCAAAACACAGCTCCTGCAGCAGCGCTTTGTCTTTATCGCTGACTTTTTGCTGTAGAGGGGGCAGGACGTTGCTTAAAGACTGACCTTTTTCAACGACTTGCTCGATAGCCTGGGCGGCCAGGCTGCGTAAATTTATATTCTTTTTCATAAGCGCAAAAATAAAAATGCCCGGCGAACCCGGGCTTCAGAAGAGACGACCGTCAGGCGAGACGGGTGCCAGGAGTAAACCACTCCCGGCGGGAATTGAGTAAATCCTGGGCGCTCATCGCTTTTTTACCCGCAGGCTGTAGCGACTCCAGACTGAGGATCCCATCGCCCGTGGCGACCTGGATACCCTGTTTGGTTGCTGCCACGATAGTACCCGGTTCGGCATGCGCAGCTTCGGCAATGACCGATGCCCGCCACACTTTTAGCGGCTGCCCGTCAATTTCCAGCCAACTCATTGGCCACGGATTAAAGGCGCGGATGCAGCGCTCCAGCTGTGCGGCAGAAAGCGACCAGTCGATGCGAGCTTCTTCTTTACTCAGCTTCTCGGCGTGGCACACCAGCGATTCATCCTGTACTTCAGGCTGTGCGGTGCCGTTGGCCAGCTGGGCTAAGGTTGCCAGCAGACCTTGAGGGCCGAGCTCGGCCAGCTTATCGTACAGGCTGCCGCTGGTATCCTCTGCGGTAATGGGGCAGGAAAGCTTATACAGCATATCACCCGTATCAAGGCCGACGTCCATCTGCATGATGGTTACGCCTGTTTCGCTATCCCCGGCCCACAGCGAACGCTGGATCGGCGCTGCGCCACGCCAACGCGGTAGCAGGGAGCCGTGAACGTTGATGCAGCCCAGACGGGGCATCTCCAGCACCGCTTTCGGGAGAATCAAACCGTACGCCACCACCACCATGATATCGGCGCCGAGATCGGCGACTAATTGTTGGTTGTCCTGCGGACGCAGGGAAGATGGCTGGAATACAGGTAAGTTATGGGCTTCAGCCAGCACCTTTACCGGGCTCGGCATCAATTTTTTGCCGCGGCCAGCAGGACGGTCTGGCTGAGTGAATACGCCAACAACCTGATGTTCAGACGACAACAGCGCGTCAAGATGACGCGCTGCAAAATCGGGGGTGCCGGCGAAAATGATACGTAGTGATTGTGACACGGTATTCCTTGTTATCAGGCACGGGAACGTAAACGATCCAGTTTCTCAACCTTCTGACGAATGCGCTGTTGTTTGAGCGGTGACAGATAATCAATAAACAGTTTGCCGACCAGATGATCCATCTCATGCTGAATACAGATAGCCAGCAGGCCATCGGCCTCCAGTTCAAATGGCTTACCGTCGCGATCCAGCGCTCGGATCTTCACTTTTTCCGCACGCGGCACCAGGGCGCGCTGTTCCGGAATCGACAGGCAGCCTTCTTCGATGCCCGTTTCGCCATCTTTTTCCAGCAGCTCCGGGTTGATTAACACCAGCTGCTCTTCACGATTTTCCGACACATCAATAACGATAATGCGCTGATGGATATCGACCTGGGTCGCGGCCAGACCAATGCCCTCCTCAGCGTACATGGTGTCGAACATATCATCGACGATACGCTGAATTTCCGCATTCACTTCTTTGACCGGCTCGGCGACTTTGCGAAGGCGCTCGTCCGGAATATGTAACACTTGCAAAACTGCCATAAAGTTCCAGAGTCGTATTCAGGAGTTGATAAGATTATTAGCTCTATTCTAGACAAAACACCCTGCAATTGACAGTCTCACTGTCCAATCGCAAAGATTGTCAATACCGCTTATGGCAGGGGGTAAGGATGACGCCCGACGAGATTTGGCTGCGGCTGATGAAGGTCAGTAACTTGTATGGCGACAGAATGCTGGAGATCGCACAGCGCTTATGCGCAGCCGCCAGCGTTGATCGTGAAGCGCTGCATGCTGTCGGGATGTCCGCGGCGCAAGCAACGTCATTTTTTCGGCTGGACGGGCGTGAGCTTGACGAGACGCGGCGCTGGCTGGAGCACCCGGAACATCATCTGTTGCGGGCCGACGATCCGCGCTTTCCGTTTCGGCTAAGGGCCATCGCTGATTACCCCGGTGCGTTGTTGGTCAGCGGCGATCCCGCTCTGCTTCACAGCGCGCAGCTTGCCGTTATTGGTAGTCGCTTGCATTCCTGGTATGGCGCTCGCTGGGGGAAGCTGTTCAGCGAAACGTTGGCGCGTAAAGGAATGACTATCACCAGTGGGCTGGCGTTAGGCATTGATGGCGTAGCGCATCGCGGCGCGCTCTCGGCCGAGGGCAAAACCATCGCGGTACTGGGCAACGGACTGGGTAAGGTTTATCCGCGGCGCCATGCAAGCCTCGCCCAGCAGATCATCGATAATGGCGGTGCGCTGGTGTCTGAATTTCCACTAATAACGCCGCCGCTTCCCGCGCATTTCCCCAGGCGCAACCGGATTATCAGCGGCCTGAGCCTGGGCGTGTTGGTGGTTGAGGCGGCATTGCGAAGCGGCTCGCTGGTTACCGTCCGCTGTGCTCTGGAGCAGGGAAGGGATGTGTTTGCCCTGCCTGGGCCGATAGGCAATCCGGGATCGGAAGGCCCACACTGGTTAATTAAGCAAGGCGCGGTGCCGGTGACCTCGCCAGAGGATATTGTGGAATACTGGCACAACGAGCTGACCTGGCTAACTGATACGCCTGATTCGATAAATAATTGCGCCGATCAGTCGTCTGTAGCATTGCCATTTCCGGAGCTCCTGGCTAACGTAGGAGATGAGGTAACACCTGTTGACGTTGTCGCTGAACGTGCCGGCCAATCTGTGCCAGTAACCGTAGCTCAGCTACTTGAACTGGAGTTAGCAGGCTGGATCGCAGCTGTACCCGGCGGCTATGTCCGATTAAGGAGGGCAAGCCATGTTCGACGTACTCATGTATTTGTTTGAAACTTACATCCATAGCGAAGCAGAAATGCGCGTGGATCAGGACAAACTGACGCGGGATCTTACCGACGCAGGTTTTGAGCGGGAAGATATCTATAACGCGTTAATGTGGCTCGAGAAACTGGCTGATTATCAGGAAGGTCTCGTTGAACCCATGCAGCTCGCTTCCGACCCGCTGTCGCTTCGGGTATATACCGAAGAGGAGTGCCAGCGTCTGGATGCCAGTTGCCGGGGATTTTTACTCTTCCTCGAGCAGATTCAGGTGTTGAACCTCGAAACGCGAGAAATGGTGATAGAGCGCGTACTGGCGCTGGATACGGCAGAATTTGAGCTGGAGGACCTGAAATGGGTCATCCTGATGGTACTGTTCAATATTCCGGGCTGTGAAAACGCCTATCAGCAAATGGAAGAATTACTCTTCGAAGTAAATGAAGGTATGCTGCATTAATCTTTTTGCAGCAACATCGAGTTGTTATGACCAAATCAGCACTGTTTTCGGTGCGTAAAAATGAGCCCTGCCCGCAGTGCGGGGCTGAACTGGTGATCCGTTCCGGGAAACATGGCCCGTTTCTCGGCTGTTCGCATTATCCGGACTGTGACTATATCCGTCCCCTGAAAAGTCAGGCGGACGGGCATGTCGTTAAGGTGCTGGAGGGGCAAGCATGCCCATCGTGCGGCGCGGTTATGGTGCTACGCCAGGGGCGTTTTGGGATGTTCATTGGCTGTAGCCGCTATCCGGAATGCGAACATACCGAGCTAATTGATAAACCAGATGAGACGGCTATTGCTTGCCCGCAGTGCGGACAAGGCCATCTGGTCCAGCGTCGTTCCCGTTTCGGTAAAACCTTTCACTCCTGCGATCGCTATCCTGATTGCCAGTTCGTTATCAATTTTAAACCGGTGGCGGGCGAATGCCCTGAATGCCATTACCCGCTGTTAATAGAAAAGAAGACGGCGCAGGGTCTCAGACGCTTCTGTGCCAGTAAACAATGTGGAAAGCCGATCCCGGCGGAATAAATCAGTGAACAATAACCTGCCCTCAGAAGCCGTCGCCCATGCCGTGGCGGTCCTGAATAATGAACATGTCATCGCCTATCCCACGGAAGCTGTTTTTGGCGTCGGCTGCGACCCTGACAGCGAAACGGCCGTTATGCGTCTGCTGGAGCTGAAGCAGCGTCCTGTTGAGAAGGGATTGATCCTTATCGCCGCTAGCTTTGAGCAGCTGAAGCCCTATATTGATGATTCTCGGTTAAGTGACTCGCAGCGGGCAGCAATCTTTTCCTGCTGGCCAGGACCGGTGACGTTTGTATTCCCGGCTCGTCCTGAAACGCCACGCTGGCTGACGGGTCGTTTTGATTCGCTGGCCGTACGCGTAACCAACCATCCGCTGGTGATTGAATTGTGCGAAGCCTACGGAAAACCGCTGGTCTCGACGAGCGCCAATCTCACCGGTCAACCGCCTTGCCGCACTACCGCAGAGGTCCGTGCTCAGTTTGGTGACAGCTTCCCGGTCGTGGATGGCGCTACGGGCGGACGTCAAAATCCATCTGAAATACGTGATGCCCTGACGGGTGAACTGTTCCGCCAGGGGTGAACCATGGAAACCTACGCTGTTTTTGGTAATCCGATTGCGCACAGCAAATCGCCTTCTATTCACCACCTTTTTGCCCGCCAGTTAGGGATTACCCATCCTTATGGACGTGTGCTGGCGCCGCTGGACGATTTTGTCTCTTCTCTGAATCAGTTTTTTGCGGAAGGAGGAAAGGGCGCCAACGTTACCGTTCCTTTCAAAGAAGAAGCCTTTGCGCGCGCGGATGAACTGACAGAACGCGCTGCGCTGGCGGGAGCGGTGAATACCCTGAAACGTCTGGAAGATGGGCGTTTGCTGGGCGACAACACGGATGGTATTGGTCTTCTGAGCGATCTGGAGCGTCTGGGATTCATTAAGCCACGCCAGCGGATCCTGCTTATCGGTGCCGGTGGCGCATCGCGTGGGGTACTGCTGCCGCTGCTGTCGCTGGGGTGCGCTGTGACGATCGTCAATCGCACCTATGCTCGCGCCCATGAGTTAGCCACGCTCTTCGCCCATACCGGCAGCGTCAGCGCCCGGGAAATGGATACCTTAGCCGGGGAAGCTTTCGATCTGATCGTCAATGCAACATCCAGTGGGATAGAGGGTGATGTGCCGGCTATCCCGGCGTCTGTTGTTAACCCCGACGTGTATTGCTATGACATGTTTTACCAGAAAGGGGCGACGCCATTTCTTCAGTGGTGCCAGCAGCATGGCGCAACCCACTGCGCTGACGGGCTGGGAATGCTGGTGGCGCAAGCCGCCCATGCCTTTCTGCTATGGCACGGCGTCCTGCCGGCTATCACCCCGGTTATAGAAAAGCTGCAACAGGAACTGAATGCATGAATCAGGCGATTCAGTTTCCCGATCGGGAATCATGGGATGCCGAACGGCAGGGCGTGGTTTTTCCCGCGCTGGTGAATGGGATGCAATTAACCTGCGTAATTTCAGGGCAGATCCTGCAGCAGCGTTTTGGCGCAGAGGGGCCAGCGCAGTGGCTGGCCGCATTCCGGGAACATCGTTGGGATCTTGAGGAAGAGGCTGAGGCATTGATCCGCGATAATCAGGAGGATGCTCAGGGTTGGGTCTGGCTCTCCTGATCCAGATATTCATCTTTCCATTTCACATAGTTATTTGCTGAATATTTTAGGCCTTCCCGCTCCGCCTCTGTCAGGGGGCGGATCTGTTTGACCGGATTGCCAAAGTAAAGGAAGCCGCTTTCAAGCTGTTTATTCTGCGGCACCAGACTTCCCGCGCCAATTATGACGTCATCACCAACCACGACACCATCTAACAAGATCGAACCCATACCAACCAGCACGCGGTTGCCGATAGTGCAGCCGTGCAGCATCACTTTGTGACCAACCGTCACATCCTCTCCAATGATCAGTGGATTTCCCTCAGGCTTGTAAGAGGATCTATGGGTCACGTGTAGAACGCTGCCGTCCTGAATATTGCTACGTTGACCTATCGACACGAAATTGACGTCGCCGCGAATGGCGACCAGAGGCCAGACGCTGACGTCATCGGCAATTCTGACATCACCGATGACGACGCTGGATGCGTCAATCATGACGCGAAGACCGATTTGCGGGAAAAATGTTTTATAGGGACGCAGGTGAGCAGACATGTTGACCTCAAAAATACGGGAGCGTAAGAAGACTTTGGTGGCTTTTATCTCGCTCTGCAACCCCTGAAAACGGTGAAAATTGAGCAAATCGCGCAATTACACGGCGAAAAGGGTGAAAAATCACCATTCAGAAAAAAAGATCGAAAAAAGGCTTGTGCAAAAAAATGGGATCCCTATAATGCGCTCCCACTGACACGGCAGATGTGAATCACTTCACACAAACAGCCGGTTCGGTTGAAGAGAAAAATCCTGAAAAACGGGTTGACTC
>NZ_JASCAR010000005.1:0-34719 GCF_029967715.1 Klebsiella sp. V115_8 | reverse complement strand
CCTCTTTCAGAGTCAACCCGTTTTTCAGGATTTTTCTCTTCAACCGAACCGGCTGTTTGTGTGAAGTGATTCACATCTGCCGTGTCGATGGAGGCGCATTATAGGGAGTTCTCGAGCGCCCGCAATAGAAAAATGGCAGAAAAATGACTGACTGCTGCATTCCCCAGCAAAACCCCGCTTTATACCTCTTTACACACAGAATTATCCACAGGAGAGCGTCAAAACATGACCGAACGCCCCGCGGATCGGCAGCTATATAGAAGGAGAACCATCGGCCTAAAGAGAAAGATAAAAATTCGCGAGCGTTGCGCAAACGTTTTCGTTACAATGCCGCGCTATGACACGGATGCCCGGTTGGGTGCGTTAGGTGAGTTTTTAGGCAAAAACTCACCTAACGCTCTCTGTAATGTTCAAATCCTGGGGATTTAATACCATGCAACAACGTCGTCCAGTCCGCCGCGCTCTGCTCAGTGTTTCTGACAAGGCCGGTATCATCGAATTCGCGCAGGCGCTTTCCGCTCGTGGTGTCGAGCTGCTGTCCACCGGCGGCACCGCCCGCCTGCTGGCAGATAAAGGCCTGCCGGTAACCGAAGTCTCTGACTACACCGGTTTCCCGGAAATGATGGATGGACGCGTGAAGACCCTGCATCCGAAAGTACACGGCGGCATCCTCGGTCGTCGCGGTCAGGATGATGGCATCATGCAGCAGCACGGTATCGCGCCTATCGATATGGTGGTCGTTAACCTCTATCCGTTTGCCCAAACCGTCGCTCGTGAAGGCTGCTCGCTGGAAGACGCGGTGGAAAACATCGATATCGGCGGCCCAACCATGGTCCGCTCCGCGGCGAAGAACCACAAAGATGTCGCCATCGTGGTGAAGAGCAGCGACTACACCGCCATCATTAATGAAATGGACGCCAACGAAGGCTCCCTGACGCTGGACACCCGCTTCGACCTCGCCATTAAAGCCTTCGAACACACCGCCGCGTACGACAGCATGATCGCCAACTACTTCGGCAGCATGGTTCCGGCCTATCACGGCGAAAGCAAAGAAGCCGCTGGCCGCTTCCCACGCACCCTGAATCTGAACTTCATTAAGAAGCAGGATATGCGCTACGGCGAAAACAGCCACCAGCAGGCTGCCTTCTATATAGAAGAGAATGTCAAAGAAGCTTCCGTGGCAACCGCTACCCAGCTGCAGGGTAAAGCGCTCTCCTATAACAATATTGCCGATACCGATGCGGCGCTGGAGTGCGTGAAAGAGTTCAACGAACCGGCCTGCGTGATCGTTAAGCACGCTAACCCGTGCGGCGTTGCCGTCAGCGACTCGATCCTTGACGCCTACGATCGCGCATACAAAACCGACCCGACCTCCGCGTTCGGCGGCATCATCGCCTTCAACCGCGAGCTGGATGCCGACACCGCGCAGGCGATCATCTCTCGCCAGTTTGTCGAGGTGATCATCGCCCCGTCCGCCAGCGAAGAAGCGCTGAAAATCACTGCCGCGAAGCAGAACGTCCGCGTACTGACCTGCGGTCAGTGGGAAGCGCGCGTTGCCGGTCTCGATTTCAAACGTGTCAACGGCGGCCTGCTGGTTCAGGACCGCGATCTCGGTATGGTCACCGCAGGCGAACTGCGCGTGGTCAGTAAACGTCAGCCGAGCGAGCAAGAGCTGCGCGATGCGCTGTTCTGCTGGAAAGTGGCGAAATTCGTCAAATCCAACGCCATCGTGTATGCCAAAGACAATATGACCATCGGCATAGGCGCCGGCCAGATGAGCCGCGTCTATTCGGCGAAAATTGCCGGAATTAAAGCCGGTGACGAAGGTCTGGAAGTGAAAGGCTCCGCCATGGCCTCCGATGCCTTCTTCCCATTCCGCGACGGGATTGACGCCGCGGCTGCGGTCGGCATCACCTGCGTTATCCAGCCGGGCGGCTCTATCCGCGACGACGAAGTGATTGCCGCCGCTGACGAACACGGCATCGCCATGATCTTCACCGATATGCGCCACTTCCGCCATTAATTCATGGAGCTGCAGATGAAAGTATTAGTAATCGGCAACGGCGGGCGTGAACACGCCCTGGCCTGGAAAGCGGCCCAATCGCCGCTGGTTGATACCGTCTACGTTGCGCCGGGCAACGCAGGTACCGCGCTGGAGCCGTCGCTGCAAAACGTCGCCATCGGCGTCACCGATATTCCGGCGCTGCTGCGCTTCGCTCAGGATGAAAATATCGACCTGACCATCGTTGGTCCGGAAGCGCCGTTGGTGATTGGCGTGGTCGACGCGTTCCGTGCCGCCGGGCTCCCCATCTTTGGGCCAACCGAAGGCGCGGCGCAGCTGGAAGGCTCGAAAGCCTTCACCAAAGATTTCCTCGCGCGTCATCATATCCCGACGGCGGAATACCAGAACTTCACCGAAGTTGAGCCAGCGCTGGCTTACCTGCGCGAGAAAGGCGCGCCGATCGTCATCAAAGCCGACGGTCTGGCGGCGGGTAAAGGCGTTATCGTGGCGATGACCCTTGAGGAAGCCGAAGCGGCGGTCAAAGACATGCTGGCCGGTAACGCCTTTGGCGACGCCGGACACCGCATCGTCATTGAAGAGTTCCTCGATGGCGAAGAGGCCAGCTTCATTGTGATGGTCGACGGCGAACACGTCCTGCCGATGGCCACCAGCCAGGATCACAAACGCGTCGGCAACGGCGATACCGGCCCGAACACCGGTGGGATGGGCGCTTATTCTCCGGCGCCGGTCGTGACTGATGAAGTCCATCAGCGCACCATGGAGCGTATTATCTGGCCAACCGTGAAGGGCATGGCCGCGGAAGGCAACACCTATACCGGTTTCCTGTATGCCGGTCTGATGATCGACAAGCAGGGCAACCCAAAGGTCATTGAGTTCAACTGCCGCTTTGGCGATCCGGAAACCCAGCCGATCATGCTGCGCATGAAATCTGACCTGGTAGAGCTGTGCCTCGCCGCCTGCGCCGGCAAGCTGGATGAGAAAACCTCCGAGTGGGATGACCGCGCATCGCTGGGGGTAGTGGTTGCCGCCGGCGGCTATCCGGGCAACTACAACACGGGCGATGAGATCCATGGCCTGCCGCAGCAGGAAGCGGCAGACGGTAAAGTCTTCCACGCCGGCACGAAACTGTCTGACGACCAGCGCGTGGTCACCAACGGCGGGCGCGTACTGTGCGTCACCGCCCTGGGCGATACCGTAGCGCAGGCGCAGCAGCGCGCCTATCAGCTGCTGACCGATATTCGCTGGGATGGCAGCTTTAGCCGAAACGATATCGGCTGGCGCGCCATTGAGCGCGAAAAGGCTAACGGCTAAGTTTCGCCAACAGCGTTTTCCGCGTAATGCCTAACTGACGGGCGGCTTCGGTTTTGTTGCCGCCCGTTTTTTCCAGCGCCGCCAGAATCACCTCTTTTTCGACTTCCACTAGCGGCTGAATCAGCCCCTCCTCGCTCCCGCCTGACGGCAGCGGCGTACCCGCAATCGCCAGCGGCAGTTCCCGCCCGGAGATATAGTCCCCGGTCAGTAGCACCACCGCCCGCTCCACCGCGTTTTCCAGCTCGCGAATGTTGCCCGGCCAGGAGTAGTGGATCAGCAGGTCCATCGCCTGTGGCGTGAACCCCTTTACCGCCTTACGATTGCGTTCGGCATAGCGTTTGAGAAAGTGCTGCGCCAGCGGCGGAATATCTTCCCGGCGCCGGCGCAGAGGCGGCATCTCAATAGTCACGACGTTCAGGCGGTAATAGAGATCCTGGCGAAAACGCCCGGCGCTTACCTCTTCCGCGAGGTTGCGGTGGGTGGCGGCGATCAGCCGCACATCAACGGCAAGCGTCTGGTTGCTGCCGACCCGCTGCACCTCCCGCTCCTGAATCGCCCGCAGCAGCCGGACCTGCATCAATGGCGAGATATCGCCAATTTCATCGAGGAATAGCGTGCCGCCATCCGCTTCGACAAAGCGCCCTTCACGTCGCCGATCCGCGCCGGTAAACGCCCCTTTTTCATGGCCGAAGAGTTCCGACTCCAGTAGCGACTCATTCAGCGCCGCGCAGTTGAGCGTCACCAGTGGCTTATCACCGCGCCCGCTGCAGGCGTGGATGGCGCGCGCCACCAGTTCCTTACCGGTTCCCGACTCTCCATAGATCAGCACCGTCGCATCCGAAGGGGCTACCAGCGTAATATTATTAAGAAGCGCCTGCATCGCCGGGCTGTCGCCTATCATGCCCCAGCGCGAACTCGCTGCGGCGGGGTGTTCGCCCTCGCTATGCCGGGTGTGTGCCAGCGCCTGGACTAACGTCTGCTGTAACGTGTCAAAATCCAGCGGTTTAATCAGATAATCCAGCGCCCCGGACTTGATGGCCTCCACCGCCGTATCGACGCTGGAGAACGCCGTCATGATCAGCACCGGGATCGCCGGGTTATAGGCTTTAATCTCTTTTAACGTCGCGATACCGTCCATCTCCGCCATGCGAATATCGCACAGCACCAGGTCGAAGACCTGCTGATGGATCAGCTCCAGCGCCTGCAGGCCGTTGTGGGCTAATGCCACCTGATAGCCCCAGCCGCGCAGCAGCGCCTGCAGGATCGTGCAGTGGCTGATGTCATCATCGACAACCAGAATCTGTACCTTATCGCTGCTCATCTTCCCTCCGTTGAGCATCAATCGGTAGCCAAAGCGTAAATATCGCTCCAGCCCCCGGCTGACTTTCGGCGCGGATCGTCCCGCCATGTTGTTCGATAATATTCTGCACCACCGCCAGCCCCAGCCCGGTGCCGTCCGCTTTGGTGGTGAAATAGGGGGTGAAGATGGCCTGCAGCTCTTCGGCAGTCATCCCTTTACCGTTATCTGCGACGACGATTTTCATCCGCTGACGGTCAGCTTCGCTTGCCGATACGCGAATGACGCCGTCACGGCCAATCGCCTGCATCGCGTTCAGGTACAGGTTCAACAGCACCTGGTTCAGGCGGTCGGCATCGGCGTTGATCGTGGAGAGCTCCGGGCGCGGAGTGAATTGCAGCGCTATCCCGCGACTCTGCGCATCCTGGCTGACCAGCTGTAATGAGTGGTGGATAAGCGCGTTGATATCCACCGGCTGATAATTTAAATGCGCGGGCCGGACCAGCTCCAGCAGTTCGCTGACCACCCGGTTCAGGCGGTCGGCCTCTTTGGCCATCACCCGCGCTAACTGATGCGACTCGCCGCCCGGCGGCGTGCGCTCGGCAAAATATTTCGCCAGCCCTTTAATCGACGAGAGTGGATTGCGGATCTCGTGCGCCACGCCCGCCGCCAGATGGCCAAGCGCCACCAGTTTCTCTTTGCGGGCCATCGCCTCCAGCAGTTGTTTTCGCGAGCGGCGATAGCGGCGGAACCAGAACTGGGCGAGGATCGTTGCCGCTGTCACCAGCGCGGCGGCGCCCAGCATGATGACCATGTTCCGCTGCCCGCGGGCCTGCGCGGCATCCAGCTCACTGCTATCAAAGGCGATAAAAATCACCTGCGGGACGGTGGCTTGAGCCAGGGCACTGTCGCCGCGATTCATCATGCCCCTATGGTGGCCGCGGGCCGGATTGAGCGGGCGAAACTGGCGATAGACCTCCATGGCCGGCTGCGGCTCGCTAAGCCGCCGCCAGCGCGCCTGTTCGCCAACCGCCAGCGCACGCATCTGCGCGGGGCTGTAGAGCGTTTGGCCCACCTGCTGCGGATCGCTGTGAGCGATGATGGTGCCATTGTCATCAGTCACCGCGAACCACAGGACGCCCGGCTGCCAGGCCATCTCTTCCAGCAGGGCCTGCAGCTGCGCGTGATGCATCCGCATTCCCATGCCGACGCGCGTGCCGGACTCCAGCGCGCGGATCAGTACGCTCCCCTTCTCCTCAATAGTGTGTCGGGCGGCGGTCGTCTCACGACCGTAATCGCGGACGATCATCGCGGAGAACAGCACCACCAGCAGCACCACCGTACCGGTCAGCAGCCAGCTCAGCGCGCCAGCGTCCCGTGAAAAAGGTTTGATCTTCATCGGCGAGTCCTTGTCATCTCCTTTTCGCTATCAGCAGGATCTTTCAGCAGAAATCATGCCATGTTTCCGCACGGCCAAACCTGCTCTCAAACATATCGCCTGCGCTTTAGCGAGTAAAAATGACTCGCCGGTCCCGGGCAGAACGGGTCATTTTTACTCGCCTTCTCTGCCACGGCCTCGGCAGACCTGTTCGGACGGGCTTTTTCAGGCTGGCATGGAAGATGCAATACCGGGAGAAACCACACAGGAGAAAATGCCATGAAACGGAACCGTAACTTATCTCTCGCCCTCGTCACCCTTGCCGCGCTGACCTTCGGCAGCAACGCGGCCTGGGCCAACCACCACTGGGGCAACAATAACGGGATGGGCAACCAGGGCTACAGCCAGCTGACCCAGGAGCAGCAGGCTACCGCGCAAAAGCTGCATAACGACTACTATGCGCAAACCAGCGCCCTTCGCCAGCAGCTGCAGTCCAAACGCTATGAGTACAATGCGCTGCTCACGGCGCAAAAGCCGGACAGCGGCAAGATTGAAGCCGTCGCTCAGGAGATGGAAGGCTTACGCCAGAAGCTGGATCAGCAGCGGGTGAAATTTGATCTCGCGCTGGCTGAGGCAGGCGTTCCCCGCGGCGCAGGCATGGGATATGGCGGCTGTCGCGGTAGCGGCGGCGGTCATATGGGCATGAATCACTGGTAAAGGTTAGAAGCTTTTTTCCGTCGGCTGCCAGGTGCAGAAGTTTTCATTGGCCACCAGCAGCAGTTGAGAGCCTTCCGGCGCCTCAAGCCAGGCAATGCTCACCGCGGCGGAAGCGTGGCTCTGGCGGCGTTCAATGTGCGCCAGAGCCCGACTATCGAGGTCGGACGTCACCGTCTGCCCTTCGCAGGTCAGGACGGTATGCGCGGCGGCGTTCCAGCGCCCCTGACGCAGGACGACCCGACCCTGACGGAGGGCGTCGCTGGTCTGGCGGATCTGCTCGGCGCGATAACGGTACAGCGCGACCTGGTCGCTGGAGAGCTGCTGCTTCTGCCCGTCAACTTCCCGCTGCATAAAGCTCAGATCGCCCTGCGCGTCAAAGCGGGCGCGAATATGTTCCGGCGGCTTGCCGTAAACATTGAGTTCAATAAGCGTCAGCTGATCGCCCTGCCAGCGATATTCGCTGGTCGAGGTGTCCCCGTGACGCCACGGGCTGAAGGCGGCGAGAAGATGGACTTCATCGCCAGAATCTTTACGCCAGATACGCATCGCCCCCTGGTTGTCCGCATAACCGCTGGCGGTAAACGGTGGTAGCGACGCGTTATGGCTGCAGGCAGTTAGCAACAGGATGCCCGCCAGCGCCAGAGGCCGGCGCCAGACAGACAAAAGGGGCTTAATAGCCCCTTCGATAAAACTGTTCACTGCCACGCGGTCTTACTTAACTGCGTCTTTCAGTGCTTTGCCAGAAACAAATGCCGGCACGTTAGCTGCAGCGATTTTGATCTCTTTACCGGTCTGCGGGTTGCGGCCAGTACGCTCAGCGCGGTGGTTCACTTTGAAGGTACCGAAACCAACCAGTTGAACAGCATCACCTTCTTTCAGAGACTCAGTAATTGCAGCCAGGGTAGATTCCAGGGCAGCTTTAGCCTGTGCTTTGGACAGGTCAGCTTTGTCCGCAATTACATCAATCAGTTGAGTCTTGTTCATAAGTTATCCTTACAATGTGTTTATCGCTTGCTAAGCATCGAGTGCGACGGAAATGCCAAAAAAGCACCCTCCTGCATACACGCACCGATAGCCACTTTTTTTCGCCCTCCAAATGTAGACCAGACGGGGGGCGGAATGGAAGCCTTCAGACGCTACAATTCAGGCGGTAAATCACGTTTTCTGGTCTCACTGCTGAAAATTTATACCAATATTGCTCTCGCCGGCCTCACGCAGGTCCGCGCGCAGGCCTTTTATCAGCTCAAGGTCACGCTCTTCGCAGTCGGCCAGCAGGCGGAAAATTTCCCACTGAATGTCCCATTCCTGCTCTACCGCCGGGTTCGCTTTCAGCTCTTCGTCGGTCATTTCGCGGCCTTCCTGGGTCATTTCCAGCATCGCCACGGTGGTGATGGAGGTTTTGCTCACCTCGATCGCGTGCTCGAGCGTTTCGCCGCTCAGACGGGAATGGATCAGTTCGCTCAACGCCACGCAGGCGTCTATGGCCGGATAAACACCGTACAGGTCGAAATCATCTGCCGCCGGGATCGCCTCTTCCAGTTTCTCCAGCTGACTGTCGAAATTCACCTTCGCATCTTTGACCGTCAGCGTTTCCCAGATCAGATCCAGGATACGACGGTACAGCTGGCCGTCGCCAAACTCGGTTTGCTTGCAGAACATCGCGTAGTTGGGGTACATACGCTCGCACAGGCAGGCCATAAAAGTGACATGCTGCCAGCTTTCCAGCTTCTCCAGGCGCAGGTGAATCGGGTTTTGTAACATGATGAATTCTCGAAGTCAGAAATTAGGCGCAGTGTACCTGAATCAGCTGTGATTTGCTTGCCAACGCACAAATGACGGACGACGGGACGCCACCGCATCAGCCCAGCGCGTCGGCTCGGGCAGACGATAGCCTCGCATGCAGCGTTCGACCCACATTAAGGCGCTGTCCATGCCCACCCGGTGGCCGGTGCTAATAAACAGCGGGTTGCAGCGGACTTTACTGCGCCAGACCCAGGCCAGTTGTTCATTTTTATCCATCAGCGGGGCCAGCGCGCCGGGGGCATCACCCAGTTCGCCGATTTTTCCACACAGCCGTTTTTTCGCCACCCCGATGGTCGGCACGTCGATCATCAGGCCAAAATGGCTGGCGACGCCCAGCCGCCGGGGATGGGAAATACCGTGTCCGTCAACAAACAACAGGTCCGGTTTTTGCGAAAGCTGCTCCCACGCCGCCAGCAGCGCAGGCGTTTCGCGAAACGAGAGAAAGCCGGGAATATAGGGCATGGAGGTGGCGACGCGCGCCACCTGATACTCCACCAGCTCCAGTTCAGGCCAGGTCAGCAGCACCATCGCAGCTCGGGTGACTTCCCCTTCCTGCTCAAACCCGACATCCGCACCGCCGATCAATACTGGCAGGTCGCGATCCAGTCGATCCGCCCGCTCTACCGACGCGGCTAACTGTTGCTGTTGGATACGGAGTGCGGCTAAATCCATATGGCTGATCTCCTACTGGTGATAGGGTGCGGAAAGACGATGCACCGCTTCAACAAAGACGCCCGCATGCTCAGGGTCAACGTCCTGATGGATGCCGTGGCCGAGGTTAAAGACGTGGCCTTCCCCCTGACCAAAGCCGGCGAGGATGGTCGCGACTTCTTCTTCAATACGCGCGGCGGGCGCATAGAGCATGGACGGATCCATGTTGCCCTGCAGCGCGACTTTGTTGCCCACGCGACGACGGGCATCGGCAATATCGGTGGTCCAGTCGAGACCCAGCGCGTCACAGCCGGTCTCCGCCATCGCTTCCAGCCACTGACCGCCGCCTTTGGTGAACAGCGTCACCGGCACGCGGCGGCCTTCGTTTTCCCGCAGCAGGCCATCGACGATTTTATGCATGTAGTAGAGGGAGAACTGCTGGTAGTCGCGGCCGGTCAGCACCCCGCCCCAGGTGTCAAAAATCATTACCGACTGCGCGCCGGCTTTGATCTGCGCGTTGAGATACAGGGTGACGCTCTTCGCCAGCTTATCCAGCAGCGCGTGCAGCGCCTGCGGGTCGGCGTACATCATCTTTTTGATGACAGTGAAAGCCTTGCTGCTGCCGCCTTCCACCATGTAGGTCGCCAGCGTCCATGGGCTACCGGAAAAACCGATCAGCGGCACTTCGCCTTTCAGTTCGCGGCGAATGGTGCGCACGGCATTCATCACGTAGCCCAGTTCCTGCTCGGGATCCGGGACTGGCAGCTTGTCGACGTCGGCTTTGCTTTTCACCGGCGAGGTGAAGCGCGGGCCTTCGCCTGCCTCAAAGTACAGCCCCAGCCCCATGGCGTCCGGGATGGTCAGGATGTCCGAAAAGAGGATCGCCGCGTCCAGCGGGTAACGACGCAGCGGCTGGAGCGTCACTTCGCAGGCCAGCTCGGCATTTTTACACAGCGACATAAAGTCGCCCGCTTGCGCACGGGTGGCTTTGTACTCCGGTAAATAGCGGCCCGCCTGGCGCATCATCCACACCGGGGTGACATCAACCGGCTGACGCAGCAGCGCGCGCAGGTAACGATCGTTCTTCAGTTCGGTCATTTTTACATTCCTTTAGCGTTGATACGCCCAGTGTAACATGTCACTCGAACTCTGCCCGACACATCGCGACGGTATCTTCGATAAGCCGGCGCGCCACCGTCCCCGGCGGCGGCAGAAGCGGCAGATCGTCATAGCGGTACCAGTCCGCGCTGAGTAACTCTTTTTTATCCACCACGATATCGCCCTCCGCGTAATCCGCCATAAAGGCAGTCATCAGCGACTGCGGGAACGGCCACGGTTGAGAAGTCACGTAGCGCAGATTTTTCACCCGAATACCGCTCTCCTCCATCACCTCACGGGCAACGGCCTGCTCGAGGGTTTCGCCGACCTCGACGAACCCGGCCAGCACGGTGTGTATCCCATTGCGATGTCGGGTATGTTGCGCCAGCAGGATCGCATCGTCGCGACGGATAGCGACGATAATGCACGGGGCAATTTGCGGGTAGTAACGTTCACGGCAGTGGCTGCACAGCATCGCCCATTCGCTTTTACTGGCATGCATCGGGTGACCGCAGTAGCCGCAAAATTTATGCGATCGATAAAATTCGGCGAGCTGGATCCCCCGTCCCGCCAGCTGAAAGAGTCCCGGATCCTGATCCAGCACCTGGCGTAACGATCCCATGTCATGGCGGCGATCCTGGCGCACCATCCACACCGGATCGCCCTGCCATTCGCCGATATGCAGCGCATGCTGGCCGACAAGATCGAAATTAACCGCTTCGCCATGTGGTAATTCTCCACCAGGCAACCATAATTTTTGTTCGTGACTGACAACCCACCAGCCGCGATCTAATTTTTCAATAATACGATCCATATCTATTGCACTACCTTTGCTTCACTGGCATGTTGTTAACATTATATTTACATTTTTGGTGAGCAGATTTAAATCAAAACTAGCGGAGTCAATCATGCTAAACCAGCTGGAAAATCTGACGGAGCGCGTTGGCGGTAGTAATGAACTGGTCGATCGCTGGCTACAAGTGCGTAAGCATCTGCTCGTGGCTTACTACAATCTGGTTGGCCTGAAACCGGGCAAAGAGTCGTTTATGCGGCTAAACGAAAAGGCGCTGGATGACTTTTGCCAAAGTCTGGTGGATTACCTCTCGTCCGGTCATTTTAGTATTTATGAACGCATTATTGGCGAAATGGAAGGCGATACCCCACTTTTAGCCGCCACCCGGCTTTACCCGCAGCTGGAAGCCAATACCCAGCAGATGATGGACTACTACGATACCTGCCTCGAAAACGCCATTGATCATGATAACTACCTTGAATTTCAGCAGGCGCTGTCGGATATCGGCGAGTCGCTGGAAGCGCGTTTCGCCCTGGAAGATAAACTGATCGCCCTCGCCGTCGCCCATCATCTGAACGATGAGGTGCGCGATAATATTGCCCCGACCGCTTGAGTTGTGTGCAATTAACGAGTAGTTTACCTTCATTCCCCCTCTCCGGAGGGGATGTCATCTTGTCGGAGTGCTTATTTTCCATGTGAAGGCTAACGTGGAAAAGGCTGAGACCGTTAATTCGGGATCCGCGGAACCTGATCAGGCTAATACCTGCGAAGGGAACAAGAGTAAACTGCTGTTCGCGTCAGTCCGTCAGGGCCGATCGCATCTGTTACTCCATCCGTCGTCTGACAAGCCATGTCCTTTTCATCTGGAATGCGCTATGTCTACTACCAAACTGACCCGTCGTGAGCTAAGCGAGCACGCGCAGCGATTTATCGATACGCTGGAAGGCGCTGCTTTCCCTAATTCGCGCCGTATCTACATTCAAGGTTCACAAGCGGATATCCGCGTCCCAATGCGTGAAATCCAGCTCAGCCCAACCCTCGTCGGCGGCGATAACGATAACCCACAGTACGAAGCCAACGAACCGATCCCGGTGTATGACACCTCCGGACCTTATGGCGACCCGGATATTGGCATTAATGTCCGCCAGGGGCTGGCCAGGCTGCGCCAGCCGTGGATCGACGCGCGCAATGACTGCGCCCCGCTCAGCGAACGCAGCTCGGCCTATACCAAAGCGCGGCTGGCCGATGACGGCCTTGATGAGCTGCGCTTCAATAGCCAGCTGAAGCCAAAACGCGCCGTTGCCGGCAAATGTGTTACCCAACTGCACTACGCCCGCCAGGGGATCGTCACCCCGGAGATGGAGTTCATCGCCATTCGCGAAAACATGGGCCGCGAACGTATTCGCAGCGAAGTTCTGCGCCAGCAGCATGCCGGCGAAGGCTTCGGCGCCCGCCTGCCGGAAAACATTACCCCTGAGTTCGTCCGTGATGAAGTGGCCGCCGGGCGCGCCATCATCCCGGCCAATATCAACCACCCGGAGTCTGAGCCGATGATTATCGGCCGCAACTTCCTGGTAAAAGTGAATGCTAATATCGGCAACTCGGCGGTGACCTCCTCCATCGAAGAAGAGGTCGAGAAGCTGGTCTGGTCCACCCGCTGGGGCGCCGATACCGTGATGGATCTCTCCACCGGCCGCTATATCCACGAAACCCGCGAGTGGATCCTGCGTAACAGCCCGGTACCGATCGGCACCGTACCGATTTACCAGGCGCTGGAGAAAGTCAACGGCATCGCCGAGAACCTCACCTGGGAAGCCTTCCGCGATACCCTGCTGGAACAGGCCGAACAGGGCGTCGACTACTTCACCATTCACGCCGGCGTACTGCTGCGCTACGTCCCGATGACCGCGAAGCGTCTGACCGGCATCGTTTCGCGCGGCGGCTCAATCATGGCCAAATGGTGCCTGTCGCACCATCAGGAAAACTTTCTCTACCAGCATTTCCGCGAAATCTGCGAAATCTGCGCCGCCTATGACGTGTCGCTGTCGCTGGGCGATGGCCTGCGCCCCGGCTCCATTCAGGATGCCAACGACGAAGCGCAGTTCTCCGAGCTGCGCACTCTCGGCGAGCTGACGAAAATCGCCTGGGAGTATGACGTGCAGGTGATGATCGAGGGCCCCGGCCACGTGCCGATGCAGATGATCCGCCGCAATATGACCGAAGAGCTGGAGCACTGCCACGAAGCGCCGTTCTACACCCTCGGGCCGCTCACCACCGACATTGCGCCGGGCTACGACCATTTCACCTCCGGCATCGGCGCGGCGATGATCGGCTGGTTCGGCTGCGCCATGCTGTGCTATGTCACGCCGAAAGAGCATCTCGGCCTGCCCAACAAAGAGGATGTGAAGCAGGGGTTGATTACCTACAAAATCGCCGCCCACGCCGCCGACCTGGCGAAAGGTCACCCCGGGGCGCAGATCCGCGATAACGCCATGTCGAAGGCGCGCTTTGAATTCCGCTGGGAAGACCAGTTTAACCTCGCGCTGGATCCGTTCACCGCCCGGGCCTATCACGATGAAACCCTGCCGCAGGAATCCGGCAAAGTTGCCCACTTCTGCTCCATGTGCGGTCCGAAATTCTGCTCAATGAAGATCACTCAGGAAGTCCGCGACTACGCCGCCAGACAGGCCATCGACGCCGGCATGGCCGATATGTCGCATCACTTCCGCGCCCGCGGCGGCGAAATCTACCTGAAACAGGAGGAAGTCTGATGTATCAGCCTGATTTTCCACCCGTCCCGTTTCGTCTCGGACTCTACCCGGTAGTGGACAGCGTGGCGTGGATTGAGCGCCTGCTCGAAGCCGGCGTGCGTACTATTCAGCTGCGCATCAAAGACCGACGCGACAGCGAGGTGGAGGATGACGTCATCGCCGCCATCGCCCTTGGCCGCCGCTATCACGCCCGGCTGTTCATTAACGATTACTGGCGACTGGCGATCAAGCACCAGGCCTACGGCGTGCATCTCGGACAAGAAGATCTGGAAACCACCGATCTGAGCGCCATCCGCCAAGTCGGGCTACGTCTGGGCGTCTCCACCCATGACGATATGGAGATTGATGTCGCCCTGGCGGCGCGCCCCTCTTACATCGCCCTGGGTCACGTCTTCCCGACGCAAACCAAACAGATGCCCTCCGCGCCGCAGGGGCTCGATCAGCTTGCCAGACATATCCAACGCCTGGCGGATTACCCCACCGTGGCGATCGGCGGAATTAGCCTTGAAAAGGCCCCGGCGGTGCTGGCGACCGGCGTCGGCAGCATCGCAGTGGTCAGCGCCATCACCCAGGCGGCGGACTGGCGGGCAGCGACCGACCAGCTGCTGGCGCTGGCGGGAGCGGGCGATGAATGATCACGACTTTATGCGCTATAGCCGTCAGCTGCTGCTGGAGGATATCGCCATCGAGGGACAGCAGAAGCTGTTAGCCAGCCGGGTGCTGATTATCGGCCTTGGCGGGCTGGGCTCCCCGGCGGCGCTCTATCTGGCCGGGGCTGGCGTCGGGACGCTGACCCTGGCCGATGACGACGCCGTGCATCTCAGCAATCTGCAGCGGCAGATCCTGTTCACCAGCGCGGATATCGATCGGCCAAAAGCCGCGGCGGCAAAGACGCGGCTCAGCCAGCTAAATCCGCAAATCAAACTGGTTGCGCTCCAGCAGCGGTTAAGCGGCGAGGCGCTGCGCGCCGAGGTGGAGAAAGCGGACGTGGTGCTGGACTGTACCGATAACATGGTCACCCGCCAGGCGATCAATGCCGCCTGCGTGGCCCTCGACATCCCGTTAGTGACCGCAAGCGCCGTCGGCTTCGGCGGTCAGCTGATGGTGCTCACCCCCCCCTGGACGCAGGGCTGCTATCGCTGCCTGTGGCCGGATAGCGACGAACCGCAGCGCAACTGCCGCACCGCGGGGATCGTCGGTCCGGTGGTCGGCATGATGGGCACGCTGCAGGCGCTGGAGGCCATTAAACTGCTCAGCGGCATGACGACGCCGCGCAACACTCTGCGGCTGTTCGACGCCCGCACCAGCAACTGGCGTAACCTGGCGCTACAGCGTTCCCGGGGCTGCCCGATTTGCGGAGGGCGGCATGCAGATCTGGTTTAACGACGAGCCGCTGGCGTGCGCCGACCATCTCAGCGTCAGCGCCCTGCTGACCCAGCTCGAACAGCTGCAGCCGGGCGTCGCGCTGGCGCTCAATCAACACATTCTGCCGCGCGACCGGTGGGAAGATCATCTCTTGCAGGAAGGCGATCGAGTCCTGCTTTTTCAGGTTATCGCTGGAGGCTGACATGTTACGTATTGCAGACAAAACATTTGAATCCCATCTTTTCACCGGTACCGGCAAATTCGCCGCCCCGGAGGTGATGGTTGAGGCGATTCGCGCCTCGGGCAGCCAGCTGGTCACCCTGGCGATGAAGCGCGTCGATTTACGTCAGCACAATGACGCCATCCTCGCCCCGCTGCTGGCGGCGGGAGTCAGCCTGCTGCCGAATACCTCGGGCGCCAAGACAGCGGAAGAGGCGGTGTTTGCCGCCCGCCTGGCGCGGGAAGCCTTGGGCACCCACTGGCTGAAACTGGAGATCCACCCGGACGCCCGCTGGCTGCTGCCCGACCCGATTGAAACCCTGAAAGCGGCGGAGCTGCTGGTTCGCGAAGGGTTCGTGGTGCTGCCCTACTGCGGCGCCGACCCGGTGCTGTGTAAACGGCTGGAAGAGGCTGGCTGCGCGGCGGTGATGCCCCTGGGCGCGCCGATCGGCTCCAATCAGGGGCTGGAAACCAAAGCCATGCTGGAGATTATTATCGAGCAGGCGACGGTGCCGGTGGTGGTCGACGCCGGCATCGGCGTCCCAAGCCATGCGGCGCAGGCGCTGGAAATGGGCGCGGACGCGGTGCTGGTCAATACCGCTATTGCCGTCGCCGACGATCCCGTGGCCATGGCCCACGCTTTCCGTATGGCGGTCGAGGCCGGCTTGCTGGCCCGTCAGGCCGGACCGGGGGCGCGCAGCGCGCAGGCGCAGGCCACCAGCCCGCTCACCGGATTCCTGGAGGCGCTGGCATGAAAACCTTCAGCGATCGCTGGCGGCAGCTGGAGTGGGACGACATCCGCCTGCGCATCAACGGTAAAACCGCCGCCGATGTCGAACGGGCGCTGGCGGCCAAACAGCTGACCCGCGACGACATGATGGCCCTGCTTTCGCCGGCGGCGGCCGGGTATCTTGAACCTCTGGCCCAGCGCGCGCAGCGGCTTACCCGTCAGCGCTTCGGCAATACCGTCAGCTTCTACGTGCCGCTGTATCTCTCCAACCTGTGCGCCAACGACTGCACCTACTGCGGCTTCTCGATGAGCAACCGCATTAAGCGCAAGACGCTGGATGCTGCCGAGATTGCCCGCGAGTGCGCCGCGATCCGCGACCTGGGTTTTGAGCATCTGCTGCTGGTGACCGGTGAGCATCAGGGCAAGGTGGGAATGGATTATTTCCGCCAGCACCTGCCGGCAATCCGCAGCCAGTTTGCCTCGCTGCATATGGAGGTGCAGCCGCTGGCGACCGACGAGTATGCCGAGCTGAAAACCCTGGGGCTCGACGGGGTGATGGTCTATCAGGAGACCTATCACGAAAGCATGTACGCCCAGCATCACCTGAAAGGGAAAAAGCAGGATTTCTTCTGGCGGCTGGATACGCCGGATCGCCTGGGCGAGGCGGGGATCGATAAGATCGGCCTTGGCGCGCTGATCGGCCTTTCCGACAGCTGGCGGGTGGACTGCTTTATGGTCGCTGAGCACCTGCTGTGGCTGCAGCAACGCTACTGGCGCAGCCGCTATTCGGTCTCCTTCCCGCGTCTGCGTCCCTGCGCCGGCGGCATTGAACCGGCCTCGCTAATGGATGAGCGTCAGCTGGTGCAGACCATCTGCGCCTTCCGCCTGCTGGCGCCGGAGGTTGAGCTGTCGCTATCCACCCGCGAATCCCCCTGGTTCCGCGACCGGGTGATCCCGCTGGCGATCAATAACGTCAGCGCCTTCTCCAAAACCCAGCCCGGGGGTTACGCCGACGACCATCCGGAGCTTGAGCAGTTCGCGCCGCACGATGACCGTCGGCCTGAAGAAGTCGCCAGCGCGCTGGCTGCCCGCGGCCTGCAGCCGGTGTGGAAAGACTGGGACAGCTGGCTGGGACGCGCCTCGCAAACCTCATGATGTACAGTGTAAGCGCCTGATATTTTTGCGCGCCTGCACGAGAGATGAAAAACGGAGGCTGGCCCGCCAGGCGCCCTTTTTCTATTCTGCCCGGGTCAGCAGCGGACGCTGACCAGGGCGAACCTTTTCTTCCTCATTTTCGCCCTGCCTCTCCGCGCTGATCGAGGGCCTGTACATTGTCGCCGAATATAAATCACGATACATGAAGGCCTCAGAGTTATAATTGAGCAATAGTTAACTGATTCGATCGGCAGGCGTCGCAGTCGCAACCTGCGTTCGGACCCATGGTTTATACATCCGGGACGATTAACGATTCATGGCTCTACACAATAGAAAGCTCTCTTTCACGACGCCGATCGTCGTGGGGTTTGCCGGCATCTTGCTCAGTTTTATGCTGATCGCTATTTTTGTCACCCTGGCGCAGCGAAAAGATTTTCTTGAAGATTATCACGACATTAACCGAAACTTTACCCACAACCTGGCGATCAACTACACGGAAACCCTGCTGCGGGAAAATGATTTTATCCTTGGGCGCGCGGTCGCCTTCTTTGCCCGCAATGACGAACTGAATCGCGCAGTCAATGTGGAACCGGAGAAAGGGTTAACGACGCTGATGCAGTTACAGAACATGATGCCGAGCGTCTCATCCATCTCGCTGGCGGATACCGAGGGCCACTATCTGCGCGCCCCGGAGGTGCTGGAAAATGAAGACAGTCAGGCTTTCGATCCCAGAACGCGACCCTGGTTTATCAAACAGGCGGAAGCCAGCACCTTCAGCCACTACACCAGCCCATATATGGATTTTTTTACCCACCATCCGACGATTACCATTTTCAAACCCATCATCACCCCGGAGGGGAAACTCAAGGGCAGCCTGGCCTTTCATCTCGATCTCACCTCCATGGGGTTCGCGCTGCGCCAGATGGTCGCCCCCGTACAGGGCGAGTTTTTTGTGGTGCAGCGTGATGGCAAAGTGGTCCTGCACTCCGACCCTGGCGCGCTGTTTAAACCCTTCGTCAGTAATGAGCTGATGGATAAAATGACCAGCGGCGAGGGGCAGCTTTACGATCCCAGGAGCGACACCTGGTATTACTATTACTCCTTTACCAATCCCGACTGGTTTGTGATTTTCCGTGTCGATAACACCACCCTGGTTAATCTGACGCGCCATGAAACCAATTTAGTGATCGGCGGTTTCGCCCTCGCGGCGATCATCATCATCCTGTTCGGCCTTTATCTGCGTCATGCCTCCCGCACCGTGCTGATGAATATCATCAATGCGATTAAAACCGGCGACGTCAAACGCGCCCCACGCCTCGAGGCGATGCTGAGTAAAGCCATTGAAACCAATAAGCAGCGCGAACTGACCTACGTCCGCCAGGCGACCATTGACGCGCTCACCGGCTGCAAGAACCGCCGCGCCTTCGACAGCGATATTGCCGCGCTGATGAACGATCATCAGCCGTTCGCCCTCGCGCTGGTCGATATCGATAACTTTAAATCGATCAACGACACCTGGGGTCACCTCAACGGCGATATCGTTCTGCGTAACGTCGCCCGCGAAGGGCTGCAGGTCCTCCAGCCGCTGGAGATATCCCTCTATCGCTATGGTGGTGAAGAGTTCGCGGTGGTCTTTCCTGCCGAACATATTGATAACGCCCGCACGCTGCTGGAAACATGGCGGGTAAACGTCGAACGGCGCACCTGGCGCGAAGATGGCCTGACGGTCACCTTCAGCGCCGGGCTGGGGGAATGGAACATGGAGCCGCTGGATAAACTGGTGGTGAGCGTCGATGAAGCGCTGTACAAAGCCAAACAGCAGGGTAAAAACCGTATCCTGCGCGCCTAGGGCTTTAGCGCCGCAACCGCCCACTTCGGTGGGCTTTTTTATTTCTTCCGGCAAAAATGAAACCGGTTTCAATTTTTGTGTGATGACTTACACACAATCACGGTAAAGCGGTTGTCGCATCGCCAGGGCCGCGATAAACATAAGACATCACGGAACACAAGGGCCACTGACTATGAAGAATATCGTTTTGTGCTGTGCCGCCGGTATGTCTACCAGCATGCTGGTTCAGCGTATGCAAGATGCCGCGCAGAAGAAAGGTGTTGAGGTCTTAATCAAGGCCGTACCGGTCGCCGAGTTTAAAGATAATCTGGCCGCCGCCGACATTATTCTGCTCGGCCCGCAGGTGAAATATGAGCAGGCGAAGCTGCAGGCGCTGGCCGACCCGTTCGGCAAAAAGGTCGCCGTGATCGATATGATGGACTACGGCATGATGAAAGGTGATGCCGTTCTGGATAAAGCCCTTAAGATGCTGGAGTAATCGATGGAAGATTTAGAAACGATCATCATGGAGCTGCTGGTTAACGCGGGTTCTGCGCGCAGCGCGGCGCTGACGGCGCTACAGCTGGCGCGGAAAGGCGATTTTGCCGCAGCGGAGCAGGCCATGGCCGAGTCCCATGAGTTCGTCAAACATGCGCATAAAATTCAGACCCAGCTTATCGGCCTGGATGAAGGCAGCGGTAAGCTACCGGTCAACCTGATCACCGTGCATTCTCAGGACCATCTGATGAACGCCATGGTCATTCAGGATCTGGCGACCGATATGATTGAACTATACCGTCGCCTGCCCCTCGCGCAATAATCTCTCGAATTGAACGGGCGTCGCTGCCGGCGCCCGTCCCCGCTTACAGAAAGCCGTACATCGCAGCGAATACCCAGCCAAAAACGCAGGAGACGCCAACGCCAATGAGCCCGGGCAGGATAAAGCTGTGGTTAATCACAAAGCGGCCAATATGGGTGGTCCCTGAGCGATCAAACTGGATCGCCGCCAGATCGCTGGGGTAGGTCGGCAGAATATAGTAGCCATAGCAGGCCGGCGCAGAAGCCACGATATAGGCCGGGTCGACGCCGATGGCCAGGGCCACCGGAACAATCGCCGCCAGCGCTGCCGCCTGCGAGTTTACAAACTTCGAAACCAGCAGCAGCACGATGGCATAGGCCCATGGATACTCTTTGACCATCTCCCCGAGCACGCCTTTAATTTCGGTCATGTGAGCGCCAAACATGGTCTCCGCCATCCAGGCGATGCCGTACACCGCGACGATAGCGATCATTCCCGAACGAAAGACCTCATTTTTGGAAATCGATGCCGGGTTGGTTTTAGTAATGATGATGATCAGCGCCCCGGAGAGCAGCATAAACATCTGGATCACCAGCACCATCGACAGCGGTTTACCGTCAAAGGTCGGACGCAGTTCAGAGAAGGCGCCGAGCAGTGCCACCACAGCGATGGAGGCCAGAAAAATCCACATCGCTATCCAGTTGCTGGTGGGCAACTTTCTATCCAGCAGCGTCGCCGTATCGCCATAGACGTAATGGCGGTTCTCCGGTACCGCAATAAACGCCTGGAAGGCTTCGTCTTTATCCAGATCTTTGCCACGGAACCAGCTGAAGATGCCAATGGCTAAAATGCCCAGCAGCGTGGAAGGAATGGTTATCGCCAGCAGATCGAGAAATTCGAGATGTTTACCGTTAAAGGTAAAATTCCCCAGCATCGCCACCAGCGAGACCACCGCCACCGAGACCGGGCTGGCGATGATCCCCATCTGGGCGCCAATGGAGCTGGCGGCCATCGGACGCTCCGGGCGAATGTTATTCTTAATCGCCACATCGTAGATAATCGGCAGGATGGTATACACCACGTGACCGGTACCGCAGAGGATAGTCAGCGTGCAGGTGACGAAAGGCGCCACAATAGAGACATATTTTGGGTTTCGCCGCAGCAGCTTCTCGGCAATCTGCAGCATGACATCCAGGCCGCCGGACGCCTGCAGCGTCGCCGAGGCGGCCACCACCGCAATGATCACCAGCATCACATCAACCGGCGGTTTACCCGGCTGGAGATGAAAAACAAAGACGAGGATCACTAAACCGATGCCGCCCAGCAGCCCCAGCGCAATACCGCCTTTTCGGGCACCATAAAACAGACAAATTAAGATAATAATGAGTTGTATCGCGAATTCCATGCAGCCCCCAGAGCCTGTCCGCTCAGACCTAAAGTAATGATCCCTACCTGCCTGCCGGGATTATTTCTGCGCCTTGTTGGGGGAAGCATGAGATGCAGCGATCCCTCTCCAGGCCGTCGCGCCGAAGATAAAGCAGCAGCAGTAATCCCATGATTCATCAGGTATTTTGAATATATCCTCTTTGAATTGTTTATTTTTTGATATGAGTAGAAGTTTTACCCATATATAAAGAAAGGTTTTTGAGGTGAAAGGCTAAAGGATATTTTTTATGAATTAATTGCTAAAAAATTGCATCCTGGATATAGCGTAAATGTAATTAAAGACGGGGACTGCGGAGAACAGGCAATAAAAAAGCCGGTCAGGAAACCTGACCGGCTTTTTAGCAGTGCATCAACGATTAATCGTTGTCAGAACCGCCCAGACCTGCGTTCAGCAGCTCTGCCAGGTTGGCAGATGCTTCTTCCACGCTCACCTGCGGTGCCGCCGGCAGTTCGCCAGCAGCGCGACGGCGCATACGATCCTGGTGGTACGCATAACCGGTACCGGCCGGGATCAGACGACCCACGATGACGTTCTCTTTCAGACCGCGCAGTTCGTCGCGTTTGCCCGCAACGGCTGCTTCGGTCAGCACGCGAGTGGTCTCCTGGAACGATGCCGCGGAGATGAAGGACTCGGTGGCCAGAGACGCTTTGGTGATACCCAGCAGATCGCGGGAGAACGTTGCGCCCACTTTGCCGTTCGCTTCCAGTTCGCGGTTCGCGATCTTGACGCGGGAGTATTCCACCTGCTCGCCTTCGAGGAAGTCGGAGCTGCCTGCGCTTTCGATGGTGGCTTTACGCAGCATCTGACGAACGATAACTTCGATGTGTTTATCGTTAATCTTAACGCCCTGCAGACGGTATACGTCCTGGACTTCGTTAACAATGTAACGGGTCACAGCATGTACGCCACGCAGACGCAGAATGTCGTGCGGTGCTTCCGGACCGTCGGAAACTACGTCACCACGTTCTACACGTTCACCTTCGAACACGTTGAGCTGACGCCATTTCGGAATCATCTCTTCGTACGGCTCGCTACCGTCTACCGGGGTGATAACCAGGCGACGTTTCCCTTTGGTTTCTTTACCGAAGGAAATGATACCGCTGATTTCAGCCAGAATAGCCGGCTCTTTCGGACGACGTGCTTCGAACAGGTCCGCAACGCGCGGCAGACCACCGGTGATGTCCTTGGTACCGCCGGATTCCTGCGGAATACGCGCCAGGGTGTCACCAGAGCTGATCTGTACGCCATCTTCCAGCTGAACAATCGCTTTACCCGGCAGGAAGTACTGAGCAGGCATATCGGTACCTGGGATCAGAACGTCGTTGCCCTGAGCATCAACGATTTTCAGCGCCGGACGCAGATCTTTACCACCTGCGGTACGTTCTGCAGAGTCCAGAACCACCAGCGAAGACAGACCGGTCAGCTCGTCGGTCTGACGAGTAATGGTCTGGCCGTCGATCATGTCAGTGAAGCGGATAAAACCACTCACTTCGGTGATAACCGGCATGGTGTGCGGATCCCAGTTTGCGACGGTTTCACCGCCGGCAACCTGCTCACCGTCGCCTTTCGCCATAACCGCACCGTAAGGCACTTTATAGCTCTCTTTGGTACGACCGAATTCGTCGATCAGCTTCAGCTCGGTGTTACGAGAAGTGATAACCAGTTTACCGCTGGAGTTCACAACCGACTTCGCGTTGCTGAGCTTGATGCTACCTTTGTTTTTCACCTGGATGCTGGATTCAGCAGCCGCACGAGATGCCGCACCACCGATGTGGAACGTACGCATCGTCAGCTGTGTACCCGGCTCACCGATGGACTGTGCCGCGATAACGCCGATAGCCTCACCTTTGTTGATGATGTGGCCACGCGCCAGGTCACGACCATAGCAGTGCGCACATACACCAAAGTCGGTGTCACAGGATACAACGGAACGCACTTTGACGGAGTCAACGGAGTTCGCTTCCAGCAGGTCACACCAGTGCTCGTGCAGCAGCGTGTTGCGTGGAACCAGAATATCCGCAGTACCCGGCTTCAGCACGTCTTCCGCCGTCACACGACCCAGTACGCGATCGCGCAGCGGCTCTTTAACGTCGCCACCTTCGATAACCGGCGTCATAGTGATGCCTTCCAGGGTGCCGCAGTCGTCTTCAGTGACGACCAGGTCCTGGGCAACGTCGACCAGACGACGAGTCAGGTAACCGGAGTTCGCTGTTTTCAGTGCGGTATCCGCCAGACCTTTACGCGCACCGTGCGTGGAGATGAAGTACTGGAGTACGTTCAGACCTTCACGGAAGTTCGCGGTGATCGGCGTTTCGATGATGGAGCCATCCGGCTTCGCCATCAGACCACGCATACCGGCCAGCTGACGAATCTGTGCAGCAGAACCACGCGCACCGGAGTCGGCCATCATGTAGATGCTGTTGAAGGAAACCTGCTGCTCTTCCTGACCGTCACGGTTAATCACGGTTTCGGTTTGCAGGTTATCCATCATCGCTTTGGATACACGATCGTTCGCCGCAGCCCAGATATCGATAACTTTGTTATAGCGTTCGCCCGCGGTCACCAGACCGGACTGGAACTGTTCCTGAATCTCAGCAACTTCCGCTTCCGCTTCGCTGATGATTTCGTATTTTTTCTCCGGGATGACCATGTCATCGATACCAACGGATGCACCTGAACGCGCTGCGTAAGCAAAGCCGGTGTACATCGTCTGGTCCGCGAAAATAACGGTCGGTTTCAGGCCCAGAATACGGTAACAGGTGTTCAGCATCTTGGAGATCGCTTTCTTACCAAGCGCCTGGTTCACGATAGAGAACGGCAGACCTTTCGGTACGATCATCCACAGAATGGCACGGCCAACGGTCGTGTCTTTCAGGCTGGTTTTCGCGACAAACTCACCATTGTCGTCTTTTTCGTATTCAGTGATACGCACTTTAACGCGCGCATGCAGAGAGGCCAGGCCGGCGCGATAAATACGCTCAGCTTCTTTCGGGCCAGTCAGCACCATGCCTTCGCCTTTGGCGTTAACACTGTCACGGGTCATGTAGTACAGACCCAGTACAACGTCCTGAGACGGAACGATGATTGGTTCGCCGTTCGCCGGGGACAGGATGTTGTTGGTAGACATCATCAGCGCACGCGCTTCCAGCTGGGCTTCCAGCGTCAGCGGTACGTGAACAGCCATCTGGTCACCATCGAAGTCGGCGTTATATGCCGCACAAACCAGCGGGTGCAGCTGGATGGCTTTACCTTCGATCAGAACCGGTTCGAATGCCTGGATACCCAGACGGTGCAGGGTCGGCGCACGGTTCAGCAGGACCGGGTGTTCGCGGATAACTTCGTCCAGGATATCCCAAACGACAGCTTCTTCGCGCTCAACCATCTTCTTAGCGGCTTTGATGGTGGTGGCCAGGCCACGCAGCTCCAGCTTGCCGTAGATGAACGGTTTGAACAGCTCCAGCGCCATTTTCTTCGGCAGACCGCACTGATGCAGACGCAGGTATGGACCTACGGTGATAACAGAACGACCGGAGTAGTCAACACGCTTACCGAGCAGGTTCTGACGGAAACGACCCTGTTTACCTTTGATCATATCGGCCAAAGATTTCAGAGGACGTTTGTTAGAACCGGTGATCGCACGACCGCGACGACCGTTGTCCAGCAGGGCGTCAACCGCTTCCTGCAGCATACGTTTTTCGTTGCGTACGATGATATCCGGCGCAGCCAGATCCAGCAGACGTTTCAGACGGTTGTTACGGTTGATCACGCGACGATACAGATCGTTGAGGTCAGACGTCGCGAAACGACCGCCATCCAGCGGAACCAGCGGACGCAGATCTGGCGGCAGTACCGGCAGAACGGTCAGGATCATCCACTCCGGCTTGTTGCCAGACTGTACGAAGGCTTCCAGCAGCTTGATGCGCTTGGTCAGCTTTTTACGCTTGGTTTCGGAGTTGGTTTCGTTCAGCTCTTCACGCAGCTGCTCGCATTCCTGCTCCAGATCCATATTGCGCAGCAGCGCCTGGATCGCTTCCGCACCCATCTTCGCGTCGAATTCGTCACCGAACTCTTCCAGCGCGTCCAGGTACTGTTCTTCAGTCAGAATCTGGTTGCGTTCGAGGTTGGTCATGCCACCTTCGATAACCACATAGGATTCAAAGTACAGTACACGTTCGATATCGCGCAGCGGCATATCCAGCAGCAGGCCGATACGGGACGGCAGGGATTTCAGGAACCAGATGTGCGCAGTCGGACATGCCAGCTCGATGTGGCCCATGCGCTCACGACGCACTTTGGTCTGGGTCACTTCAACGCCGCACTTCTCACAGATCACACCGCGGTGTTTCAGGCGCTTGTACTTACCGCACAGGCACTCATAGTCTTTTACCGGCCCAAAGATACGGGCGCAGAAAAGGCCGTCACGCTCAGGTTTGAACGTACGGTAGTTAATGGTTTCCGGCTTTTTAACTTCACCGAAAGACCATGAACGGATCATGTCTGGCGAAGCCAGAGCAATTTTGATCGCATCAAACTCTTCGGTTTTAGTTTGCGCTTTCAGAAACTTTAATAAGTCTTTCACGGATTTGCTCCCGTCGGAGTTAGCACATTCCGCTGCCGGGCGTTAACCCGGCAGCAGTGACCTGTTTGAGCGAGAATTACTCGTCTTCCAGTTCGATGTTGATGCCCAGCGAGCGAATTTCTTTCAACAGTACGTTGAAGGATTCCGGCATGCCCGGTTCCATCTGGTGATTGCCGTCCACGATGTTTTTATACATCTTGGTACGACCGTTCACGTCATCAGACTTAACGGTGAGCATTTCCTGCAGGGTGTAGGCTGCGCCGTATGCTTCCAGCGCCCACACTTCCATCTCACCGAAGCGCTGACCACCGAACTGCGCCTTACCACCCAGCGGCTGCTGAGTCACCAGGCTGTAAGAACCGGTGGAACGCGCGTGCATTTTGTCGTCGACCAGGTGGTTCAGTTTCAGCATGTACATGTAACCCACGGTTACCGGACGCTCGAACTGCTCACCGGTGCGGCCGTCGAACAGGGTGATCTGACCGGAAGTCGGCAGGTCGCCCAGCTGCAGCAGCGCTTTAATTTCCGCTTCTTTCGCACCGTCGAACACCGGCGTTGCGATCGGCATACCTTTACGCAGGTTTTCAGCCAGACGCAGAACTTCTTCATCGCTGAAGGTATTCAGGTCAACTTTCTGACGAACGTCAGCGCCCAGATCGTAGGCACGCTGGATGAACTCGCGCAGTTTCGCGACTTCCTGCTGCTGTTTCAGCATGGCGTTGATCTTATCGCCGATGCCTTTCGCAGCCATACCCAGGTGAGTTTCCAGGATCTGACCGATGTTCATACGAGACGGTACGCCCAGCGGGTTCAGGACGATATCTACCGGCGTACCGTTAGCATCGTGCGGCATATCTTCGATCGGGTTGATCTTAGAGATAACACCCTTGTTACCGTGACGACCTGCCATCTTGTCACCAGGCTGGATACGGCGTTTAACGGCCAGGTATACCTTAACAATCTTCAGCACGCCCGGTGCCAGATCGTCGCCTTGGGTGATTTTGCGGCGTTTCGCTTCGAGTTTTTTCTCGAACTCGTGTTTCAGTTCGTCGTACTGCTCAGCCAGTTGTTCCAGCTGATTTTGTTTCTCTTCGTCGGTCAGGCCCAGTTCCAGCCAGCGATCGCGCGGCAGTTTGTCGAGCTTCTCAGCTTCAACGCCACCGGAGACCAGCACCGCGTAGATACGACTGAACAGACCGGCTTCGAGGATCTGCAGTTCTTCAGACAGGTCTTTTTTGGCCTGCTTCAGCTGCATCTCTTCGATTTCCAGCGCACGTTTGTCTTTTTCTACGCCGTCACGGGTAAAGACCTGAACGTCGATAACGGTACCAGAGACACCGTTCGGTACGCGCAGAGAAGAGTCTTTAACGTCAGACGCTTTCTCACCGAAGATCGCACGCAGCAGTTTCTCTTCCGGCGTCAGCTGGGTTTCACCTTTCGGCGTAACCTTACCAACCAGAATGTCGCCGCCGGTCACTTCCGCACCGATATAAACGATACCGGACTCATCCAGTTTGGAGAGCGCAGCTTCACCCACGTTCGGGATGTCAGCGGTGATCTCTTCCGGCCCCAGCTTGGTGTCACGGGACACGCACGCCAGTTCCTGAATGTGGATAGTGGTGAAACGGTCTTCCTGGACAACACGCTCGGAAACGAGGATGGAGTCTTCGAAGTTGTAGCCGTTCCACGGCATGAACGCGACGCGCATGTTCTGACCCAGCGCCAGCTCACCGAGGTCGGTGGACGGGCCGTCGGCCAGCACGTCGCCGCGCTCGATAGGTTCGCCCAGGGACACGCAAGGCATCTGGTTGATGCAGGTGTTCTGGTTAGAACGGGTGTATTTGGTCAGGTTATAGATGTCGATACCCGCTTCGCCCGGGTACATCTCGTCTTCGTTAACTTTGATAACGATACGGGAAGCATCCACGTACTGAACGGTACCGCCGCGCTTAGCAACGGCAGTAACGCCGGAGTCGACGGCTACAGCACGTTCCATACCGGTACCAACCAGCGGCTTATCAGCGCGCAGAGTCGGAACGGCCTGACGTTGCATGTTCGCACCCATCAATGCACGGTTGGCGTCATCGTGTTCCAGGAACGGGATCAGGGACGCACCGACGGATACCACCTGCTGGGTGGATACGTCCATGTAGTCAACCTGGTCGCGGCTGAACAAGCTGGATTCGCCTTTGCTACGGCAGGTCACCAGATCTTCTACGAAGTGGCCGTTTTCATCCAGGTTGGAGTTCGCCTGAGCGATAACGTAGTTGCCTTCTTCGATAGCAGACAGGTAGTGAATTTCGTCGGTAACCACACCGTCGGTCACTTTACGATACGGCGTCTCGAGGAAGCCATATTCGTTGGTCTGCGCGTATACGGACAGGGAGTTGATCAGACCGATGTTCGGACCTTCAGGCGTTTCGATTGGACATACGCGACCGTAGTGAGTCGGGTGTACGTCTCGAACTTCGAAGCCTGCGCGCTCACGGGTCAGACCGCCTGGGCCGAGTGCGGAGATACGACGTTTGTGCGTGATCTCAGACAGCGGGTTGTTCTGGTCCATAAACTGAGACAGCTGGCTGGAACCAAAGAACTCTTTCACTGCTGCGGAAATCGGCTTGGCGTTGATCATATCCTGAGGCATCAGGGTATCCAGATCGCCCAGAGAAAGACGCTCTTTCACCGCACGTTCTACACGTACCAGGCCAACGCGGAACTGGTTTTCCGCCATTTCGCCAACGGAACGGATACGACGGTTGCCGAGGTGGTCGATATCGTCCACTTCGCCTTTACCGTTACGGATATCGATGAGCTTCTTCATCACTTCGATGATGTCGTCTTTGCTCAGGATACCGGAACCTTCGATTTCGTCGCGCAGCAGAGAACGGTTGAACTTCATACGACCAACCGCGGACAGATCGTAGCGGTCTTCGGAGAAGAACAGGTTCTCGAACAGGCTTTCAGCGGCTTCACGAGTCGGCGGCTCGCCAGGGCGCATCATGCGGTAGATTTCTACCAGCGCGCTCAGACGATCGTTAGTCGGGTCGACGCGTACCGTTTCAGAGATGTATGGACCGTGGTCCAGATCGTTGGTAAACAGCGTTTCGATGCGCTTGTGGCCAGACTGGCTCAGCTTAGCCAGCAGATCCAGGCTCAGCTCCATGTTCGCCGGGCAGATCAGTTCGCCAGTCGCTTCATCGATATAGTCTTTAGCCGCCACTTTGCCCGCGATATATTCAACCGGCACTTCGATATGCTTGATATCGTCTTTTTCCAGCTGACGGATATGGCGAGCCGTGATGCGACGGCCTTTCTCAACGTACACTTTGCCGTTGGCTTCGATATCGAAGGAGGCGGTTTCACCGCGCAGACGCTCCGGAATCAGCTCCATCTGCAGCTTGTTGTCGCGAATTTCAAAGACCACTTTTTCGAAGAACAGGTCAAGGATCTGCTCAGTGGTGTAATTCAGCGCGCGCAGGATGATGGTAGCCGGCAGCTTACGACGACGGTCGATACGAACGAACAGGTTGTCTTTCGGGTCGAATTCGAAGTCCAGCCAGGAACCGCGGTAAGGGATGATACGTGCGTTATACAGAACCTTACCGGATGAGTGAGTCTTACCTTTGTCACTGTCAAAGAAGACGCCCGGGCTACGGTGCAGCTGAGAAACGATAACACGCTCGGTACCGTTGATGACGAAGGTACCGTTGTCGGTCATGAGCGGGATTTCGCCCATGTAGACTTCTTGTTCTTTAATGTCTTTGACGGTGCCTTCCGGCGCTTCGCGCTCGTAGATCACCAGACGCAGTTTTACGCGCAGCGGTGCAGAGTAAGTCACGCCACGGATCTGACATTCTTTAACGTCAAAAACCGGTTCGCCCAGACGGTAGCTGACGTATTGCAGCTCGGAATTACCGCTGTAGCTCTGAATCGGGAACACGGAACGGAAAGCAGCTTCCAGACCGTACTGCCCTTCAGGATCTTGCTCGATAAACTTCTGGAACGAGTCAAGCTGGATAGAAAGGAGATATGGCACATCCAGAACTTGTGGACGTTTACCAAAATCCTTACGAATACGTTTTTTCTCGGTATAGGAGTAAACCATAGGGTTCCTCAGCTCGCTGACAAGTCGACCCATCTGCCCGCAGAGGGCAGTTTTTTATGCAACACTATTTTGTTGACCGGAAAATGGAACACTTTCCGCAATGCCTGTTGCTATCACGCTTAAACCATTTCATTGCGATTTACACAGCCCAGGAACCCTAACCTGTCGCAGTATATTAAGTCGTCGATAGAAACAAGCATTGAGAGGCAAACCAGTAGTCAAACAGCGTGAAACGCTACTGGCGCCTTACAGCGCAAAAAGGCTGGTGACCAAAAAGTCACCAGCCTCAGCCTGATTTCTCAGGCTGCAACCGGAAGGGTTGGCTTATTTAACTTCAACTTCAGCGCCAGCTTCTTCCAGAGATTTTTTCAGAGCTTCAGCGTCGTCTTTGCTGATGCCTTCTTTCAGTGCAGCCGGAGCAGATTCTACCAGGTCTTTAGCTTCTTTCAGACCCAGGCCAGTCGCGCCACGTACTGCTTTGATAACAGCAACTTTGTTAGCGCCAGCAGCTTTCAGAATTACGTCGAATTCAGTTTTTTCTTCAGCAGCTTCAACCGGGCCAGCAGCTACAGCTACAGCAGCAGCAGCGGAAACACCGAATTTTTCTTCCATTGCAGAGATCAGCTCAACAACGTCCATTACGGACATAGCGGATACTGCTTCAATGATTTGATCTTTAGTGATAGACATTTAAATTGTTCCTGAATATCAGAATAAGTTTATACGTAAGCGAATGCTTTACAATGATAACTGCGATTAAGCAGCTTCTTTCGCATCGCGTACAGCAGCCAGAGTACGAACCAGTTTGCCAGCCGAAGCTTCTTTCATGGTTGCCATCAGGCGTGCAATTGCTTCTTCGTAGGTCGGCAGAGTTGCCAGGCGGTCGATCTGCGACGCCGGGATCAGCTCACCTTCAAAGGCAGCGGCTTTGACCTCAAATTTTGCATTCGCTTTCGCGAACTCTTTGAACAGACGAGCAGCAGCGCCCGGGTGTTCCATAGAGTATGCAATCAGGGTCGGACCAACAAACGTGTCTTTCAGGCACTCGAACTGAGTACCTTCAACGACGCGGCGCAGCAGGGTGTTACGAACAACACGCATGTATACGCCAGCTTCACGACCTGCTTTACGCAGTTCAGTCATTTTATCTACAGTTACGCCACGGGAATCCGCAACTACTGCAGACAGCGCGCCTTTGGCTACTTCGCTGACTTCAGCAACAATCGCTTGTTTGTCTTGAAGATTTAAAGCCATTAGCTTTGCTCCTGGATGTTTGCCAGAGCCTATGCCCTGGAACTCACTTCACTCAATTCAACGAAAAGAGCGTCTAAATACGGTGAGCAGAAACAAGCCAGAATATCCAAAAATAATCTTAGCGTTCTGTCACCGTCTACGCAGGGGATTAAGTTTCTTGCGAAACACCTGCGGTCTTCGACGGAGGCCTGGATAGGCCAGGCTCCAACGAACAATTCGGTTACCTGCTAACCATCGTTAGCAAACGTGGGCGAAGATTGTAGACAAATTCGCCGCCCACGTAAAGGTATTAGTTTGCAGAAGCGTTCAGGCCAGCCTGATCTACTGCAACACCTGCACCCATGGTGGTGGAGATGCTAACTTTCTTGATGTACACGCCTTTCGCCTGAGTCGGTTTTGCTTTTTTCAGCGCAACCAGCAGAGCTTCCAGGTTTTCTTTCAGTTTGTCAGCGTCAAAGTCCACTTTACCGATGGTGGTGTGGATGATGCCGTTTTTGTCGTTACGGTAACGAACCTGACCTGCTTTCGCGTTTTTAACCGCTTCAGCAACGTTCGGAGTTACGGTACCCACTTTCGGGTTCGGCATCAGGCCACGCGGACCCAGAACCTGACCCAGCTGGCCAACAACGCGCATTGCATCCGGGGAAGCAATAACAACGTCAAAGTTCATTTCGCCTTTTTTGATCTGCTCAGCCAGATCTTCCATACCTACCAGCTCAGCGCCTGCAGCTTTAGCAGCTTCAGCGTTTGCGCCCTGGGTAAATACGGCTACGCGAACGGAACGGCCAGTACCGTGCGGCAGTACAGTTGCGCCACGGACGTTCTGGTCAGATTTACGCGCGTCGATGCCGAGGTTAACGGCAACGTCTACGCTTTCGGTAAATTTAGCGGTGGCCAGCTCTTTCAGCAGAGCGATGGCTTCGTTGATGTCGTACTGTTTAGTTGCATCAACTTTCTCACGGATCACGCGCATGCGCTTGGTCAGTTTAGCCATTTCTTAGTCCTCCACTACCAGGCCCATGGAACGTGCAGTACCTTCGATGGAGCGAGTCATCGCTTCAATGTCGGCACCAGTCATGTCGGCAGCTTTGGTCTGCGCGATTTCCTGCAGCTGAGCGCGGGAGATTTTACCCACTTTATCTTTGTTCGGCTTACCGGAACCAGACTTGATGCCTGCAGCTTTCTTCAGCAGAACAGCAGCCGGCGGAGTCTTGGTAACAAAGGTAAAGGAACGGTCAGCGTAAACGGTGATAACAACCGGGATCGGCAGACCTTTCTCCAGGGAATCAGTTTTGGCGTTGAACGCTTTGCAGAATTCCATGATGTTCACGCCCTGCTGCCCCAGTGCTGGGCCGACCGGCGGGCTCGGGTTCGCCATACCAGCTGCAACCTGCAGCTTGACGTAGGCTTGGACTTTCTTAGCCATTCTTAAATCCTCAAATTGGGTATTAACGCTTCAGAGAAGCTCCCCGTGATTAAACATCGTTTTACGGGCCGGGCCCATAAAAACAAAAGGCGCGAAATTGTATGCCAATTTCGCGCCCTATGCAACGATTAAATCGCTGCTTTTTTGATCGCCGGCTTACGCCTTCTCAACCTGGCTGAAGTCCAGTTCTACCGGGGTCGCACGACCGAAGATAGAAACGGAAACTTTCAGGCGGGACTTCTCATAGTCCACTTCTTCCACCACGCCGTTAAAGTCAGCGAACGGACCGTCGTTAACGCGAACCATTTCACCCGGTTCAAACAGCGTTTTCGGACGCGGCTTATCGCCAACCTGCTGCAGACGATTCATGATGGCGTCGACTTCTTTGTCGCTGATCGGCGCCGGACGGTCAGAGGTACCGCCGATGAAGCCCATCACGCGCGGTACGCTGCGCACCAGGTGCCAGCTTGCATCGTTCATGACCATCTGGACCAGAACGTAGCCCGGGAAGAATTTACGTTCGCTTTTGCGACGCTGGCCGCCACGGATCTCAACCACTTCTTCGGTCGGGACCATGACTTCGCCAAATAACTCTTCCATGTTGTGTAATTTGATATGTTCACGCAGCGACGTGGCTACGCGACCTTCAAAACCGGAAAACGCCTGAACGACGTACCAGCGCTTTTTAGGAGCTTCAGACATCTCAGAACCTCAGGCCAGTGATAAAGGAGACCAGGCGAACCAGAATACCATCCAGTCCCCACAGGATCAGTGACATTACTGCAGTCACGGCAGCAACAATCAGCGTAGTATGCAGCGTTTCCTGGCGAGTCGGCCAAATCACTTTACGAACTTCGGTTCTCGCTTCGCGAGCAAAAGCAACGGTCGCCTTACCTTTCGTCGTCAACAGCGCGACGCCACCGGCAGCAGCAATAAGAATAACCACGGCCAGCGCACGCACCGCCAGCATAATGTCGCGATAAAGGAAGTTGCCCACGATCGCCACGATCAGCAGCACGGCAACGATAATCCACTTCATCGCTTCCAGGCCGCGCCCGCTCCCTTGAGCTTCGGTATTCGCACTCATAAACCAACCTGTCAGAAGTATTCTACAAACAATTTCACCCCGCGGGGGCGAGGCGATCCAAACCGAAATTAAGTTTCGGATTATACACTTAACTATTCAAATTGCTTCAACGCTGACGGTTCTGTCGCCCCTGCCCTGCTGTTGCAAAGAAGGATACTGATTTGCCGTCGCACTACCGCTCGAATGGTTTGGTGTATAAACGCCCTCTTCAGAGCCTGTCTCAGCAATGATTATGACAAATAAAATCACTGATGAGCCAGGTTCTGGTGTGAAAGCGTGCAAAAAGGGCATCAAATGATGCCCTTTTATTGCGCATTGCGTCAAATGTTATCAGCGATTAGCCGAGAACTTTAGCAACCACGCCCGCGCCAACGGTACGACCGCCTTCACGGATTGCGAAACGCAGACCATCGTCCATCGCGATCGGGTGGATCAGGGTAACAACCATTTTGATGTTGTCGCCCGGCATTACCATCTCTACGCCTTCCGGCAGTTCGATGGTGCCAGTCACGTCAGTAGTACGGAAGTAGAACTGCGGACGGTAGCCTTTGAAGAACGGAGTATGACGGCCGCCTTCGTCTTTAGACAGAATGTACACTTCAGATTCGAACTTGGTGTGCGGGTTGATGGTGCCCGGCTTAGCCAGTACCTGACCACGTTCGATTTCTTCACGTTTGATACCACGCAGCAGAACACCTACGTTCTCACCAGCACGGCCTTCGTCCAGCAGTTTGCGGAACATTTCAACGCCAGTACAGGTGGTTTTCGCGGTTTCTTTGATACCAACGATTTCAACTTCTTCACCTACTTTGATGATACCGCGCTCTACACGACCGGTAACAACGGTACCACGACCGGAGATGGAGAATACGTCTTCGATCGG
>NZ_JASCAR010000004.1:0-36093 GCF_029967715.1 Klebsiella sp. V115_8 | reverse complement strand
AAGTACATCGGCCGCACGATGGCGCCGTAGTTTTTGCGGTTGTCGGTATTATCTTTGCCGTTGTCGTAGTCGTGGAAGGCCAGCAGATATTCCACCTGCGCCTGCTGGGTGAACTTATGGCTGCCCTCGAAGCTGGCGTAGACCGTGGTCAGGTCGTCGGTTTTGTTGTAGACGCTGTTATCCGAGTTGTCGGAGTAGCGCAGGATCACCTTGTTCACTCCGCTGTCGTTGCTGTGGCTCAGCACCAGGCCGCCCTGCCAGGCTTCGAGACGCGCGTCGCTGTCCACCGCCTTCGAGTCAAAGCCGTAGTTGGCGTACACCTCGACATCGATCGGCCCGGCCTTGATGTTGTGGGTTTTGGTGGTCAGCGCGTAGTGGCCGTTGTCCCCGGTGTCGGAGCTGCCGGTACAGGTGATGCGCGACGGGTTGGTCTCGTCGGCCATCACTTCCGGGCTACAGGATTTCACCTGCGACACCGCCGCCACGTCGAACTGCACGCCGCCGATATCAAAGTTCTTCACCCCGGCGCCCTGGCCGTCGTGGTTCATCCAGAAGTAGTCGTTGATCCCCTGTTGCGGACGCTGGTGGAAGTCGCGGCCGGCCCAGATATAGGCGTTGGGATTGGATTCCAGCACATTGGTGACGCCGACGTAGGCCTTCTTCAGGTTAACCTCGTCGCTCCAGTGGTCGAACATGACGTTGAGATCCCAGATAGCCCCCTGCGCGCTTTTGAAGGCTTTGCTGATCTGGAATTCGCCGCCGTTGCTTTCGTTGCCCAGACGGCCGATCGCCGAGGCGCCGTTATAGGAGCCGTCGACGCCGACATATTTCTGGTCGCCGGTCTGGAAATGGGCGCCATAGCGGGCATAGCCGCTGAACTTGAGGCCGAACGGAATCGCCATATCCGGCGAGGCGGCGGTGGTCTGCGGGTTGGTAATGACGTCGACCTTTTTGTCGGCCGCGGCGTCAATTTTCGCCTGGCGGTCGGCCAGCGCTTTATCAACGGCTTTGGCGACAATGGCATCGATCTGTTCCTGAGTAAATTCTTGCGCCATTACAGAGGTAAGCGGAAAAAACGCGGCGATAACCGCCATGGTTAATGGAAGTTTTTTTATCATTGTCATGAGTTTCTCAATATAGGTTAATTTTATTCAGACAATAACCAGCCTATTCTGAGCTGACAGAATATGTCGCTATCATCAGAACAAGTTATTTTTTATTTTGTACGGTCACAGAGGCATTACACAATTATCGCTACTCGCCCTCCCTCACTGATATTAAACAGGTGGCACAATGGCAGAACCATCCGCGCGGCGGATTGTTCCTCTATAGACAGTCAAACAGATAGCCTTTCGGCACAGACAGCATAAATACAACACGAACAAATAAACGCTATTTCCCGGCAGCGGGCACACGGCGGAATACATGCCCCCGCAGGGGCATGTCAGCCAAATTTAACCAAAGATATAGGTATTGACGAGATTTTCGAGTAATTCCTGACGCCCGCTCTGATGCTGCGGCTTCAGATTATGCTGCTCAGCGTACCGGGCAATATTATCCAGCGACATACGGCCGGCCATAATTTGCTGCCCCAGCTCGCCCTGCCAGCCGGCATAGCGTTTTGCCAGACCCCGATCGAGCTTGCCATCCTCAATCATCCGCGCGGCCAGCTTGAGGGACAGCGCCATCACGTCCATGGCGCCAATATGGCCATAGAACATGTCGTATTTGTCGGTGCTCTGCCGGCGAACTTTGGCGTCAAAGTTCAGGCCGCCGGTGGTGAATCCCCCGGCTTTGAGGATCTCGTACATCACCAGGGTATTTTCTTCCACGCTGTTCGGGAACTGATCGGTATCCCAGCCGAGCTGCGCATCGCCGCGGTTGGCATCAACGGAGCCGAAAATGCCCAGCGCGATGGCGCTGGCGATTTCATGGTGGAAAGAGTGCCCCGCCAGGGTGGCGTGGTTGGCTTCAATGTTCACCTTGATCTCATTTTCCAGACCAAACTGCTTCAGGAAGCCATACACCGTCGCGACATCGTAATCGTACTGATGCTTGGTGGGCTCCTGCGGTTTCGGCTCGATAAGCAGCGTGCCGCCAAAGCCAATCTTATGCTTGTGCTCCACCACCATCTGCAGGAAGCGGCCAATCTGCTCGCGCTCCTGACGCAGGTCGGTATTCAGCAGGGACTCGTAACCTTCGCGGCCACCCCACAGAACATAGTTTTCGCCGCCGAGCTGGTGGGTGGCGTTCATGGCAGTCACCACCTGCGTGGCCGCCCAGGCAAACACCTCCGGATCGGGGTTGGTCGCCGCCCCGGCGCCGTAGCGCGGGTGGGTAAAGCAGTTGGCGGTGCCCCACAGCAGTTTCACACCGGTTTGCTGCTGTTTCTCCGCCAGCACCTCGGTCATCACGGCGAAATTGTGCAAATACTCTTTCAGCGACGCGCCTTCTGGCGAGACGTCGACATCGTGGAAGCAGTAATACGGCACGTTGAGCTTGTAGAAAAATTCAAACGCCACGTCCGCTTTGCGTTTGGCCATTTCCAGCGCATCGCCCGCGGCCTGCCAGGGACGCTCAAACGAGCCGGCGCCAAACATATCCGCGCCATTCCAGCAGAAGTTATGCCAATAACAGGCGGCAAAGCGCAGATGATCTGCCATGCGTTTTCCCAGCACGATTTCATCCGGATTATAGTGGCGAAACGCCAGAGGATTATCGGTTTTAGGTCCGGCAAAAAGAACGCGTTCGAGCTGGTCAAAATAAGTTTGCATGATGAACTCCGAAATTGAGGAAGCCGAAAATTAACAACTGTGACACATCGTGTATTCTCATCGTCGGTTGCTCAATTACGTTATTTCACTCAGCGATTGAGAAAATGCTCAAATGTGAGCCATCTCGCAAATAAAACTATTTTAAATATCTCGCTTCGCGCGCGTATAGCGTACACTTCCTGGGGAATTCAGGTGGGCATACCGAATTAAAATGCCGGTTTTGTCACATTGCCTGTCTGCCAAAAAATTAGCGGCGGATGGCGGCTCAACGCAGGTGATACAGGCCTTTGCTTCGAGGATCACAGAAGTAAAAAAACATAATTACTTAATTTAAAAACGTAATAGATTCTTCCATGTCAACTGTGTCAGAAAGTGTTTCACCTACACAAAACAAACCGGAGTCTGCTTAGAATGAGTAAAAACATAATGCACAGTCGGCATGATGAATATCATAAATTAACCCGCGGAGAACGAATTGGTTATGGCATGGGCGACTTTGCGCAAAACCTGGTTTTCGGCACAATTGGGGGTTTTCTGGCTTTGCATATGCTGACGGTAAATACCATCAGCACGGCAACGGCAGGCTTTATTTTTCTTTTTGTCCGCATAATTAACGTGTTTTGGGATCCGATGGTCGGCACCTACGTGGATAAACGAACCTCGAAAGCAGGGAAATATCGTCCGTGGCTGTTACGAGCCGGCGTGCCGCTGGTGATCCTCTCGGCATTACTGTTCGCGCCCATCCCCGGAGTGAAAGGTTCGGTGGCTTTCGCCTTTATTATTTATCTGGCGCTGGACCTGGTTTATTCCTTAGTCAATATTCCCTATGGCTCGCTGAATGCGTCACTGACCCGCGACCCGGAATCGATCGATAAGCTCACCAGTACCCGCATGATGCTGGCCAACAGCGCCAACCTGCTGGTCTATACCCTGTTCCCGATGTTTGTGCAGATGGCGGCGCCGAAAGATCGCAGCCTGAAAGACACCGGCTTTTTTGGCCTTGAGCTGAATCTGGGGAATTATGCCGATCCGTCGGCAAATTACGCCTGGTTTGGCGTGTACGCCATCTATATGATCATCGGCGCGGTGGCTCTGTTTATCTGTTATAAATTCACCAAAGAACGCGTTGTCGCGACCGCCGAGCAGACCGCCAACGTCAAAACCACCGACCTTTTCCACGAGCTCCGACATAACCGCCCGCTGGTTATTCTGGGTATGTTCTTTATGCTGGCCTTTACCTTCATGTTCTTCATGAACACCGTTAACGGCTTCTTCAACCAGTACGTCGTCGGCCACTCCGAATGGATGGGCGCGGTGGGTCTCGTCGCGTCTATTCCCGGCATCGCCTTCCCGATTTTCTGGCCGAAACTGAAAAAAATCTTTGGTAAAAAAGGCTTCTTCCATCTGTTCCTCGCCATGTTCATCGTCGGCGAACTGCTGACCTACGTCTGGTCCCGCGAAGGGATGCACGACGCGCTGTGGCTGGCCTACATCGCCACCTTTATTAAACAGTGGGGCTTAACTTCCGCCACCGGCTTTATGTGGGCGCTGGTACCGGAAGTCATCGCGTACGGCGAATTAAAATCTGGCAAACGCAATGCCGCCATTATCAATGCCATTATGGGACTCTTCTTCAAGATCGGCTTCACCATCGGCGGCGCGATCCCGCTGTGGCTGCTGGCGGTGTATGGCTTTAATGAAAGCGGCGCCGTGCAGAGCGCCAGCGCCATCGACGGGATCATTATGACCGCGGTGTGGATCCCAATTGCGCTGGCCGCTATTTCGATGGTGATTATCCATGTTTATCCGATCTCCGATAAACATGTTACCGACATCAACCGTCAGCTGGATGAGATCCGCGTGTAGTTAAAAAAATTATAAATCAGACCGATTCGTCACTTTCCATTTTAAAAGGTGTAATGAAATGTCACTTATTCAAAACCCGATATTACGCGGCTTTAATGCCGACCCCAGTATTATTCGTGTCGAGGATACGTACTATATTGCCAACTCGACGTTTGAGTGGTTTCCGGGCGTGCGTTTACATGAGTCGAAAGACCTGAAAAACTGGAACCTGCTGCCTTCGCCGCTCTCCACCACCACCCTGCTGGACATGAAGGGCAACCCCTCCTCCGGCGGCATTTGGGCGCCGGCGCTCTCCTGGGCCGACGGGCAATTCTGGTTGGTGTATACCGATGTGAAGGTCACCGAAGGCGCCTTCAAAGACATGACCAACTACCTGACCACCGCGAAGGATATTCGGGGCCCGTGGAGCGACCCGATCAAGCTGAACGGCGTCGGGTTTGACGCCTCGCTGTTCCATGACGACGATGGCCGGAAATATATCGTCCAGCAAACCTGGGATCACCGGGAGTACCATCACCCCTTCGATGGCATTACCTTAACGGAGCTGGATACCAACACGCTGAAGTTAATGCCGGAAACCGCGCGCACCATCTACCGCGGCACCGCCGTGGCGCTGGTCGAGGGGCCGCACCTCTATAAACTGAACGGCTACTACTACCTGTTTGCCGCCCAGGGCGGCACCGTGTTTACCCACCAGGAGGTGGTGGCGCGGTCGAAAACCCTCGAGGCCGACAGCTTTGAAACCGAGCCGGGCGACGTATTCTTAACCAACGTCGACACCCCGGACAGCTACATCCAGAAACAGGGCCATGGCGCGCTGGTCTCCACCCCGGAAGGCGAATGGTATTACGCCTCGCTCTGCGCCCGGCCGTGGAATCGCCCGGGAGAATCCATCTACGACCCGCGCGGCTGGTCAACCCTCGGCCGGGAAACCTCGATCCAGAAAGTGTACTGGGATGACGAGGGCTGGCCGCGTATTGAAGGCGGTCACGGCGGGAAAACCTTCGTCGAAGGGCCGAAAGACGCCATCTTCACCGAAAGCGCTAGCGATAATAGCCAGCAGGATGACTTTACGTCGCCAGCGCTCGATCCGAACTGGAATACCCTGCGGGTGCCGTTTACGGCCAAAATGGGCACCACCGGCAACGGCAAGTTAACCTTAATCGGCCAGGGTTCGTTAGCCAATACCCATGACCTGTCGCTGATTGCCCGCCGCTGGCAGGCCTTTTATTTTGACGCCGCGGTGAAGGTGAAATTCGAGCCCTTCAGCTACCAGCAGATGGCCGGGTTAACGAATTACTATAACGACCGCCACTGGAGCTTCGTCTTCCTGACCTGGAATGAAATTAACGGCAAGGTCATCGAAGTCGGCGAAAATAACCGCGGGAAATACACGTCGTACCTGAAAGATAACGCCATCAAGGTGCCGGACGGCGTCGAATACGTCTGGTTCCGGACCAAAGTCCGCAAGCAGACCTACAGCTATGAATACAGCTTCGATGGCGTGACGTTCACCGAGATCCCGGTCCAGCTGGATGCCGCGGTGCTGTCCGATGACTATGTGTTGCAGAGCTACGGCGGGTTCTTTACCGGGGCGTTCGTCGGCCTGGCGGCGGTAGACTACGCCGGGTACGGTACCCAGGCTGAGTTTTATCAGTTCGAGTATCAGGAGCTGGGCGATAGCTTAGCGGCCGATGGCAGCTACAGCTGGGAGGCTGGCGAGACGCGGGATAAGTAAAAGAGAGCGGGCCCACGCTACCGGTAAGGTAGCGTGGGGTTTGTGGTGTGTTTGATGAACGTAAAGCGAGCGCTGTCGGATGTCAGTCTGTGGGGCGCAGCCGGGCCTTCAGCTCTTCGGGGGTAAACGGCGGATCTCGCCGGTGCAGCATCGCATGGCAGTTGGGACATACCGGGATCAGATCGGTTTCAGGGTTCAGGCGGTAGTCCTGCTTTATCCCGGCCAGCGGGATGAGATGGTGGATATGGATAAAGCCCTGGCCGATATCGCCATAGCGGCTGGCCATATCCAGACCGCATACCTGACACTGGCAGCCATGCAGGCGAAGCGCCGCCTGACGAGCCTGACGGTCGCGCTCATAGCGATTGACCACCACCTGCAACGCCGCCCCTTCCACGTACTCCATGGTCGTCTGCCCCTCATCGGGGAAAAGCGCAACCTCGTCATCGCCAGCGCCCTGCGACGCGATCGTAAATCCTTGCTCCAGTAACAGACGCACGCATTTTGATTTAATCCCCCCGCTGAAATCCGCCGGGGTAAATTCCGTTCCCGTCGCAAGCGTGGCCGCTAACCCGACGATGGCTTTTGAAGGATACCGACGCCCCTCAAACTCGATCTCATACAGACGCGCGCTTTTAAACTGATGCGCAACGCCTGCATCGTAAGCGCGAATGGCGGCGATGATGCATTCCCTGGATAAATGGTCCGGTAGTTTTTTCATAAGACATAGCTATCTGATGGCGCGAAGCTTGAGTATAAATAGAAAGCTATGGGCTTTTCGAACAAATAACTGGCAGTGATAATTAAATCGCGATCCACGTAGAATCGCCGCATCTGGTAGGTTGATCGGCAAGGATTTTGCGAGCATCATCGCATTTATTTAGCTGCCAATGTAACGCTATGCCCTCCAGCACGACCCTGCAACACGCGATCGAGAACATCACCATCTGGCGCAAAGGCGAACAGCGTGCGCCGCATAAACCACTATTGCTGCTGTACGTCCTCTCGCAATACCAGCGCGGCCATGCGCGGATGTTCGACTACGCCTCGGAGATACGTGATGAGCTGCATAGCCTGCTGGAACGCTTTGGCCCGCAGCGCCGCCAGTACCGGCCGGACATGCCCTTCTGGCGCCTGAAAGGCGACGGCTTCTGGGAGCTACACAACAGCGAACAGTGCTCAACCCAGGGCAGCCGACAGCCGCCCGGCAAAGAGCTGGAGCTCTGTCACGTCGCCGGCGGCTTCGATGAGCCGCATTTTGCGCTACTCAACAGAAATAAGAAGCTGATCAATACCCTCGCCCATCAGATCCTCGAAGCGCATTTCCCGGAGAGTATTCAGGAAGAACTGGCTGAAGAGATGGGGTTTGATCTGCAGCAGATCCGTAAAGAGCGCGACCCGCATTTTCGCCAGCAGGTGCTGCGCGCCTATAACTATGAGTGCGCTATCTGCGGCTTCAATATGCGCCATGATAATACCTCTGTCGCCCTGGAAGCGGCCCATATCAAATGGAAGCAGCACGGCGGCCCATGTGAAATCCCTAACGGCCTGGCGCTCTGCGCGATTCACCATAAGGCCTTTGATAAAGGATCTATTGGTCTGCATGAGGATATGCGCATCCAGGTTTCGCCAGCGGTGAACGGCGGGGGCATCGTTGGCAGGCTGTTCTGGGATTTTGATGGTAAGCCGATTACCTTGCCGCAGGGGAAAGAATGTTATCCGCAGGAAGGGTTTGTGGCGTGGCACCGGCGGGAGGTGTTCAGGGGATGAGGGGTGTGGTGTGTGGGGTTAATGTTGAGCGTAGGGTTTAAGGATTGTGAATGTGTTTCGGAGAGGATTTCGTGGTTGATCAATGATTGGTCGTGGCTAGATTATCCGTGGCGATTCACTTCGGCGAAATAGCGATCTATTTCATGCTCAAATTCTTGCCCAGGAGCAATACGTCGGTCATGCCACGCGCTGATTGTTCCCATGCGTTTTAACGGTGAGAGATGCGTTTCGAGCTCGTTACGCAAGGCTTCATCTGCATGAGAATAGGAAAAAACGAGGGTAGCCATAAACGTTAATCTCTCCTTAAATATCCTTGATATCCAGCTATTGTAGTTAGTGTAAAAAGGGGCAAACAGCCCCTAACACGATTAACATGCACTCATCCCATCAGGAGGCATCTTAGGGTTGGCTGCAGCTTGGTTGACTAATTTAAGTATCGCTTCCTTGCCAAACTCATTGCATAGACGAGCAATGTCCCTTTGTGCATGTGAACGTTTATGTTGCGCGTGTAACCTTGCACATTTCCTCATAATCTCCTCCGGTTCGGATTTCAGAGAATGAAGATCCTCTTTTCTGATGAAAAAAACCGCCTGATTGGTGATTCCACCAACATCAGAGCCCGTTGAAACGGAATTTGTTGAGATGGGGAGATTCTTCAGCTTCAAGGAGTGAATGACCGCAGATGCTCGTTTAACGCTAAAATCGGCATTAATTTCATACCCTGCAGTTGTGATCGTTTTTCCATCACATAAGGCTGCAAATACGCACAGGCTTGATTTTTGCAAACGCTTTATCACGTCAAGCATGATGAAATTGCCTGAAAAATAAGCATTGAGTTTGTGCCGCGCAATTTCGGGTGAATACTGGTCGGTTACTTTTTGCATCAGTTACTCCAAATCGGTTTATTGGTACCGTTACTGGAGCCACGCTTGTCGATTACGTTGTGAATAACGTATACTCGAAATGCGATTAGCAGGGCTCAAGTGGCGGATTATTCCTCCGCAGAGGTTTTGTTTTTCTGGTGAAGGTTGTCTGCAAACAACCTTCACCATCCCTTCCATAAGAAATACTCATACAGAACAATTGTTCTATCCAAATATTCCTCCAGAACGATACTGCTGATGATCAATTTATCAACAGGTGTCAATCCTAACTCATTGCAAGCAGTAGATCAACATGTGATAATGGACAGTATACTTAATGTATCATCTATCGGAGTGTTACGATGCCAGAATTTCATGACGTTCATTTGGAACTGCTTGTTGAAGCCTATTCACTTCCTCAGGCAGAGCGACTGGCGTACATCGATTTGTGTATACGCTACCTCGGCAGCATATCCAGGGCCGAAATTATGGCTGAGTTCAAAGTTGCACAGGCTGCAGCCTCAAAAGATCTTGCTTTATATCGGGAACTCAAGCCAGGTAACTGTAGTATTGATACGGCAACCAAAAGGACGATTATTTCTCATGCTACCTATACTCCATTGGTGCAGATTAGTGTTCATACGGCGCTGAATCTGATCCAGTATGGTTTCTCTCGTTCGGAGCTGATGCAAAAACGTCCGATGCTGCCGATTGATGAGATAGACCCGCTTTATCTACCCGAGCGTTTGAAAGAAGAACAGGTCTATGTTGTCACTAGGGCAATAAAAGGCCGCTATGCGATCAAATGCACATATGGCTCAGAAAGTGGCGAGCATGGCAAACGGATACTGTTTCCATCAGCATTATTTGTAGATCGGAAAAACTGGTACTTCAGAGCTTATGATCGAAACGATTCGGATCCAAAACTGAGTGGGTTTAAAAACTTTAAGTTATCGAGAATTTTTGATGTTGAGCAAGAGGAATCGATACTGCCGACGGTTGCAGAGTTGACGGACAGAGAATGGAATGAGGAGGTTACCTTTATCATTGCATTCAAAAAGGATCTTCGACCTGAGATTGTAGATAAAATCTCTCGTGAGTTTTCGATCAGCGGTAATGTACATTCTGTTACATGTCGCGCTGCTTTGGCCTGGTACGTAAAGACCAACTGGAAAATAGATCTGACTGGAAATAACAATAATGGTTGGTTGTACTTTGATGTCCTGAATAAAGAAGCTTTACAAGAAGTTAAATGCTTGGAGAAGTTGTTTGAAGAGTAATATTTTCAGTCACTGCTCTTCCAAACTGGAGTTTGGTTGCGGATGGGCAAGTTATTACGTCAACATTCGCTATCTACTGTCTTACGCTAGGTGTGGTTTGGGAGACGTCACATGTAGATGATGCATAGTAGCTGAGACTGATAACGATTCAGCTTGTCCACTAGTGATTATATGTACAGGCTCTGTACTGCCTGAGCATCGAAAATTACTGATCCACTACAACCCGTATTTGCAGGTTGAGCGACCTTTGTGGATGGTTTCACCGAACTAAAGGTTCGTGCCATGCAGAGTTTAAGTCTGCGCTATCTGTGACTTAACCAGTGATCTGAGTGAATTATGCAGAACCAGAACCGGCTACCGTTCTTCTGCCTTAGCGGCGTATTCTGGCCTGACATGAGCGTTGATTCCTAGCGAACCGCCGATCGACGTTTCAAGCGAAAACATGATCGACCAGAGCTGGATACGCAACTTTGTCACCATTCTTGATTTTCACGAAAAATTTCAGAGTCTGGCACGGCGGTTATCATTTTCAGTAAAGCGCGACAAATGTACTCCGGCAGTTAACAGAGAACGTGTAACATAGATACAAATTGAACAAACATTGTTGCCAGCCGTTCGGGGGTTGTGGAATACCGCATGGCCTGAGACGTGATAAATACCAAAAACAGGGAACACGATGAAATTCACCGAAGACACCCGGGTAAAAATCCCCGTCATCCTCCACCTGATACGGCTGGGCTATCGCTACCTGTCTCTGAAAGAACAACACTGGGACAAAGAAACCAACATCTTTCCTGACCTTTTCACCGCTGCAGTTGGCAGAATTAACCCCGGAATTGCGCCCGACGACATCGGGCGCCTGTTAAAAGATCTCACGCTGCTTCTCGACAACGACGACCTAGGCCGCGCCTTCTTCGAAAAACTCAGCGACCGTTCCGGCATCAAACTGATAGACTTCGATAACTTCAACAACAACAGCTTCCATGTCGTCACCGAACTGACCTGCGAAAACAGCGATGAAGAGTTCCGCCCGGACATCACGCTGCTGATCAATGGCATGCCACTGATCTTTATCGAAGTGAAAAAGCCCAACAACCGCGAAGGTATCGTCGCAGAACGCAACCGCATCAACGAACGATTTAAGAACCCCAAATTCAAACGCTTCGCCAATATCACCCAGTTCATGATCTTCTCCAACAACATGGAGTATGACGACAGTGACCCGGAGCCGATTCAGGGGGCATTCTACGCCAGCAGCTCATACAGCAACCCGGTATTCAACTACTTCCGCGAAGAAGAACTCTTCAACCTGACCAACTTACTGAAACCGCTGTCAGAAGAAACCGAAATCGCCGTTCTGAAAGACAACAACCTGGAAGTCATTCGTACCAACCCGGAATTTCAGACCAACAAAGATCACAACCGCCCGACCAACCGCCTTTGCACCGCGCTGTTGAGCCGCGATCGGCTGGCATTTATCCTGCGCTATGCGCTGGTGTACGTCGCCGAACCGGGCGGCATCCAGAAGCACATCATGCGTTACCCGCAGCTCTTCGCCACCAAAGCAATCGAGCGCAAACTGAACGCTGGCGTGAAAAAAGGCATTATCTGGCACACCCAGGGCAGTGGAAAAACCGCACTGGCTTACTACAACGTGCGCTTCCTGACGGATTACTTCCAGAGTCAGCAGGTGATCCCAAAATTCTACTTTATTGTTGACCGTCTGGATCTGCTCCAGCAGGCGCAGCGCGAGTTCACCGCCCGTGGCTTAATTGTTCACCTTATTGACTCACGCGAAGCCTTCACCCGCGACATTAAAGCGGCGCAGGCGCTGCACAATCACCACGGCAAAGCGGAAATCACCGTCGTCAACATCCAGAAATTCCGCGATGACCCGGACGTCGTCACCATCAAAGACTACGACATCAACATCCAGCGCGTGTACTTCCTCGATGAAGTCCACCGCAGCTACAACCCCAAAGGGAGCTTCCTGGCGAACTTAAGCCAGTCGGACACCAACGCCATCAAAATTGGCCTGACCGGTACACCTCTGCTGGGAACGGACTACAACTCCCGCGACCTCTTCGGCGACTACATCCACAAATACTACTACAATGCCTCCATTGCCGACGGCTACACGCTGCGCCTGATCCGTGAAGAGATCGCCACCAACTACCGGATGATCCTGCAACAGGCGCTAAAAGACGTAGAAGTCAGAATGGGCGATGTAGATCGCAAATACATCTACGCCCATCCCAGCTTCGTCAAACCGATGCTGGACTACATCATCACCGACTTTGCCAAAAGCCGGGGCGCGCTGAATGATGGCACCATCGGCGGCATGGTGATATGTGACAGCTCTGAACAGGCCAAACAGATGTTTGAATTGTTCAACGCCGACTACGCCGAATCGCCCACCGTTGCCGATGAAGTTACCGACGAAATGTCTATATTACAGGCCGCAGAACCCGCTGCCGTTTACCAGATCCACGCCAAAGAAACACGGAAAATCAAACGCGCCGCTCTGATCCTGCACGACATCGGCAGCAAGCAGGAACGTAAAGAATGGGTGGAACAATTCAAGGCGGGTGAGATTGACCTGCTGTTCGTCTACAATATGCTGCTCACCGGCTTTGATGCCAAACGGCTGAAAAAACTCTACCTCGGGCGGGTGATCAGAAAGCACAACCTGCTCCAAGCGCTGACCCGCGTCAACCGAACCTACAACCACTTCCGCTACGGCTACGTGGTGGACTTCGCCGACATCCGCCAAGAATTTGACGCCACCAACAAAGCCTACTTCGAAGAACTACAGGCCGAACTGGGCGACGAAATGGAGCACTACTCACGCCTGTTCAAATCGGCGGCAGAGATCCGTGAAGAAATAGAGCACATCAAAGACGTTCTGTTCAGCTTCGATACGGAAAACGCAGAAGTCTTCACAGACCAGATAAACCAGATCCAGGACAGGGAAACTGCGTTGGCACTGAAAAACGCTCTGGCCGACGCCCGCAGTCTGTACAACTTGATCCGCCTCCAGGGTAACACCGAATTTCTTCAGGCGCTGGACTTCAACAAACTCAACATCCTCTACCGCGAAGCCTGCCACCGCCTCGACTTACTCAACCTGAAAGCGGATCTAGAACAGGGTGTTGACCTCTCCGGCCTGCTGAACCGGGCGCTCGAAGAGGTGATCTTTGAATTCCATAAAGTGGGTGAAGAAGAGCTGATACTGGCCGACGAACTGAAAGAGACGCTGCGCCGCACTCGCGAGGCGCTGGCAGCCAACTTCGACCAGCAGGACCCGCAGTTCGTCAGCCTGAAAGATGAACTGGAGCGCCTGTTCAAGAAAAAGAAACTCAGCGAAGTCACTCAGGAAGAAATGGTTGCGAATATTGGCACACTCAATAAAATTCATGACCGCATCAAAGAGCTGAACCGCCAGAACAACCTGCTACGCCAGAAATACAGGGGCGATGTGAAATACGCGCGTACCCACAAACGCCTCCGCGAACGCGGCGGCCTTAGCGAGCCGGAGCGTAAAATCTTCGAAGCGCTGCTTGGTGTTAAGCTGGATGCGGATGAAAAAGTGCTGAACAACAGCCAGATACTGAACAATGAAAGCTACTTTGAGCGCCAGATTGTGTCATGTGTGCTTGACCACTTTGAGCAACAGCAGCACATCACCCTCAGCGCAAAAGCGGCTGGCGACATCAACCGCCTGATTGTGGCGGAATACCTGAACGAATTTAATACCGGAGCACGTACGTGGTAGAACTGGAATTTAGAGACAAAACCAAAACCCTGATCGACAGCCTGAAAAGCATCTGTGCGAACTACGGTCTGGGCAACGACGGTAACGAATTCAAAATCATCACTCAGGCATTCCTGTACAAATTCCTGAACGACAAATTCGCCTTTGAAGCCAAAAAGGTGGATAAAAGCATCGCCAGCGCCGAAAAATGGGAAGTCGCGCTCAATCAGATGAGCGAAGAACAACGGGATAAACTGCAACTTAAAATGAGCGCCGACACCGCGCGTCTGAAACCGCATCACTTCATTCAGTATTTATACAACCGTCAAAATGAGGCCAATTTCGCCACCACCTTTGACGACACCCTGATGGACATCGCCGCCACCAACAATGACGTCTTCGCGGTCAAAACTGACGGCGGCGCGAAAGTGGTGCTGTTTGAACGCCTCAGTCAGTACATCGCCGACGAATCAAAGCGCGATGACTTCTGCCGCGCCATTATCAACAAACTGGCCGATTTCAGCTTTGAACGCATCTTCACGCAGAAATTCGACTTCTACGCCACCATCTTTGAATACCTGATCAAAGACTACAACAGCAACTCCGGCGGCAAATACGCGGAATACTACACCCCCCACGCCGTGGCGCGAATCATGGCGGAAATACTGGTGCCGCAAGCGCAGCAAGGCGTGGTGCGCAACGTAAGCTGTTACGACCCGTCCGCCGGTTCCGGCACGCTGCTGATGAACGTAGCGCACGCCATCGGGGAGGATCGTTGCAGCATCTTCGCGCAGGACATCTCGCAGAAATCCTCCAGCCTGCTGCGCCTGAACCTGATCCTCAACAATCTGGTGCATTCGATCCCCAACGTTATCCAGGGCAACACCATTCTGCATCCGTTCCACAAGGACGGCAGCGCGCTGAAACGCTTTGACTACATCGTCTCCAACCCACCGTTCAAGATGGATTTCAGCGACTTCCGCGACGATCTCGACAGCAAGGAAAACCAGCAGCGTTTCTTTGCCGGGATACCGAAAATCAAAGCCAAAGCCAGGGACAAAATGGAGATTTACCAGTTGTTCCTACAACACATCATTTTCTCGCTGAAACCGGGTGGCAAGGCTGCGGTCGTGGTGCCGACCGGCTTTATCACCGCCCAGTCGGGCATTGATAAAGGGATTCGCGAACACCTGGTGAAAAATAGGATGCTGGCGGGCGTGGTCTCCATGCCGTCGAATATCTTCGCCACCACCGGCACCAACGTGTCGATCCTGTTTATTGACGCCAGCAACAAAGAGAAAGTGGTGCTGATCGACGCCTCGAATTTAGGTGAAAAAGTCAAAGACGGCAAAAACCAGAAAACGGTACTGACCGAAGAAGAAGAGCAGCGCATCTGCGAAGTGTTCAACAACAAGTGGAGCGAAGAGGATTTCTCGGTGGTGGTCAGCTATGACGACATCGCCGGGAAAAATTACTCCTTCAGCGCCGGGCAGTATTTTGATGTAAAAATTGAATACGCCGATATGACGCCGGCACAGTTTGCCGAGAAGATGAAAGGATTTACTGACAATCTGGAGAGTTTGTTTAGCAAGTCGCTCGAGCTAGAAGCGGAGATTAAAATGCAGATGGCGGGGCTGAAATATGAGTAATGCTGTTTCTTTTCTGAAATATGGTGATGTAGCCGAATTTCGTAATGGTTTAAATTTCAGCAAAGATAGCCACGGTAAAGGGTGCAAATTCATTGGTGTAGCTGATTTTAAAGATAATTTCACTCCTCAATGGGAATTATTGGGTGAAATTAATCCATTTGGAGTTGCTAAAAGAGAAGACTACCTTGAGCCTGGCGATATTATTTTTGTCCGTTCTAACGGCAACAAGGCCTTAGTTGGGCGAAGCCTTTATATAGATCGTAATGAAAAATCGTTGTACTCTGGTTTTTGTATCCGAGCCAGATTAAAAACAGATGATTTTCTCCCTCTGTTTTTGGCTTACTATACACGAACTAATTTTTTTAAATCTGCTATCACGAGTGTGGCGGGGACAAATATTAATAATTTGAATCAAGATATTCTTGGTAATATCATGATTCCACACTATTCAATAGGCATTCAGAAATCAATAATCGCTGTATTGACATCTATTGACGAAAAAATCGCTATCAACAATCGCATCAACGCCGAACTGGAAGCGATGGCGAAAATGCTGTACGATTACTGGTTTGTACAGTTTAATTTCCCTGATGCAAATGGAAAACCGTATAAATCCTCTGGCGGGAAGATGGAGTATAACGCCGCGCTGGAACAGGAAATTCCGGCGGGTTGGAGTGTAGATACTTTATCAAGTTGGATTGCTGATGATAAAACTGGAGATTGGGGAAAAGAAATTAGAGAAGGGAATTATACACTTCAGGTTAATTGTATCAGAGGTGCTGATATTAATGGTCTGAATGGTTATGGTAATACATCTATGCCAGTTAGATACATCTTGGAAAAAAACGAAAAAAAATTGTTATCTGCTTACGATTTTGTTATTGAAATCTCTGGTGGAAGTCCTACACAATCAACAGGACGCATGACCTTTATTACTAAAGAAATGTTGGATCGTTTCACTCACCCAGTTATATGCTCTAATTTTTGCAAGGCAATCACTCTCAAAGATAATTTGTATTCCTATAACTTTTCCTACACATGGAATGATATTTACAACAAAGGGATTTTATTTGGCTGGGAAGGTAAGACAAGTGGCATAAAAAATTTACTTTTTGATTCTTTTGTAGATAAACATCATGTATGCGTCCCGCATAAAGGTCTCGTAAAAATATTTCATGATATTATGATGCCGCTTCACCAGAAAAAACAAAAAAATCTTAAGGAGAACTCAGAATTGCAAAAACTTCGCGACTGGCTCCTCCCTCTGCTTATGAATGGACAGGTCAAGACCAAATAATCCCCAACGTGTTTTTTGAGGCGCAGTCCAAATCCATACTGCGCCTCGTTCACCACAACCAAAACCTTGCCATTCATTTCTGATCGAGTATCATTCACATTTACCAGTATTAATTATTACAACACCCAACGACCTATAACTGTCATCAAAGACCTAACTGTTCACTATGATTAGACAGTCAATCCGGTTCAGTAAATCACCAAGATATACATCATTATGAATATCCAAGCGATTTAGATTATATTTGTTTCCCTTGGTGGAATGAATATTGATGAGATGGTTCGTTCCAGCTTATCTCAATGGGTTGTTAGTTTTGGCATAGCCAAAGGGAGAGATAACTTCTTGCATATTCGCATCAAGATAATCAGCCCACCACTGCAGCATCAACCTGCGCTCCCCCAAGTGCTCGGCCTTATAAATATATGCCGCACGCACAGAGTTACGCTCCTGGTGACTCATCTGCCGCTCTACCGCATCCCTCGACCACAATCCTGATTCAATCAGAGAACTGCAAGCCATCGTCCTGAAACCATGCCCACAAACTTCCATTTTCGTGTCATAGCCCATTACTCGCAAAGCCTTGTTAACGGTGTTCTCACTCATCGGCTTACGTAGATCATGATCGCCGACGAAAATCAGCTCTCGATTCCCACTCATTCTTTTGATCTTTTCCAAAATAGCTAAGGCCTGACGCGACAAGGGAACAAGATGAGGCGTCCGCATCTTTGAACCACGCTGAGAATGCTTAACACCTTCCAGCGGTTCACGCTCACCAGAAATTGTCCACATGGCAGTATCAAAATCTACTTCTGACCAGGGGCAAAGCACATCTCGCTTGAACGGATGAAAACTAACAAAGTGCGTTCCACGGCCAACCTAGTTAACGGTCTTCCGGAATAGTGATCAATGCGGTGAAGTAATTCAGGAATACGGTTAAGTTCTAATGCAGCACTACCGCGCCGGCAATCTCTTGCGCGGGGTTGTAATCAATTAAACCGCTCTGCACATCAAAGCGAAGAATTGCAGTAGTTCGCTGTTGCAAACGAGTGGCGATTTCAAGACGCCCGGAAAACTCCACCGCTTTAATGGATACAAGCAGATCCCGAGTCTCTAGTTCAGCAATGTTCCGCTTACCAGTAACAGCAAAGAGATTCTCTTAGAGACTTTTTAATACACGAGCAGTATGCGATCCTTTCAAGGGTCCTGTGTGGGTACAAACATAATCGAACCGGGATACACCCGCAGTTATACCCGCATCAGTAAGTTGATGTAGATTGAATCAGGTGACTTAGGTTGAGTGAAAAAGCGAGGAAAGCCTTGCGGATACTGGATTTCAGGCACAAAAAAAGACGTCCGTTGACGTCTATTGATGTTCCGATGGTGCCGAAGGCCGGACTCGAACCGGCACGTATTTCTACGGTTGATTTTGAATCAACTGCGTCTACCGATTTCGCCACTTCGGCACTGAAGGGGATGCGGAAACGTTCTGGATTATACCTGTCGGCGGCGGCCATGCAAGCGACAGCGTGTCGTCATTGCGCTAAGTGTTGAAAAAAACAGCGCTATCCTGCGCGGCGTCACCTTTTGCTGCCGTTCCATAGCGCGACGGCCACCAGCAATCCTCCTCTCACCCTCCCGCAAACCCAACCCCACCAGCCAGCCGTTCCCCCTTCCCGCTCAATAACACCCCAAAACCACTCAAACTTATCTCAAATTTTTCTCACCACGCTCTCACCTGCATCCCCATCACAATCCATCTCTCCCCAAACAAATCCCCAAAATCCACTCCCCAACTATTCTCCCAACCCCTCCCACCATCATTCCCATATATTCCAGAAAGTTTTAACCAATACCTTTTTGTTATTCACTCGCTCCGCAGCCAAATATTAATTTCATCAATATTTTTATAACTTTACATTAATGAAAAGTTTTCTTTTTGCCGTTTATTCCAGGATTTTCCTCAGGCGTGAAGGGTTCCAGTAAACACTATTTTTACTAGTCGCTGTACGAGTCTTGATGGACATATTCACTCGATGAATTAACTCAGGAGAATACTTGTGACGACGTTAAAACCTTTGCTGGCCCGCAACCGCAGCTGGGCGCTGCAGAAGTGTCAGCATGACCCGGACTATTTCGAAAAATGGGTCGACGGGCAGCGGCCCCACTCGCTGTGGATCGGCTGCTCAGACAGCCGCGTTCCCGCCGAGGTGCTCACCGGCAGCCAGCCCGGCGAGCTCTTTGTCCACCGCAATATCGCCAACATGCTCGATCCCGCCGACGACAACGTCATGAGCGTCCTGCAGTATGCCCTCCACTACCTTGAGGTGGAGCGGGTGGTGCTCTGCGGCCACTACGGCTGCGGCGGCGTGCAGGCGGCGCTCTCTCTGCCCACCCTGCCGCTGGCGCAGGAATCCTCGGCGTTGGCTCGCCGCATCGGCCAGCTGCGCCACACTCTGCATCACGAAATTGCGCAGATCGCCGATGGAAGTGGTGTTGCGGCCTTCTCCGGCGCTTGCGCCAGCACCGACGCGGAGCCCTCTCGCCATGCGCTGGACGCCCTGGTGGAAGCCAACGTTCGCGCCCAGTTCGCCCGTCTGCTGGAGAGTGAGCCGGTGCAGACGGTGCTCGCCAGCGGGCGGCCGCTCAGCCTGCACGGCTGCGTCTACGATCTGGCTTCCGGCCATTTAACCACCCTCGTCGAACACCTCTCACCGCAGGAGCACGCCCCATGAACACACTTCGTCAGGACTCTCTCGCCGGCATCGTCGTCTTCCTTGTCGCCCTGCCGCTGTGCCTCGGCATCGCCCAGGCCAGCGGCTTACCGCCCTTCGTCGGCCTGCTGACCGGCATCATCGGCGGCCTGGTCGTCACTGCCCTCAGCCCCTCCCGCTTCGCCGTCAGCGGCCCCGCTGCCGGACTGGTCACCATCGTCGTCGCCGCCATAGAATCCCTGGGTTCCTTCTCCGTCTTCCTGATGGCGCTGGTGCTGGCCGGCGTGCTGCAGCTGCTGTTCGGCATTCTGCGGGCCGGACGTTTTATCTCGCTGGTTCCCGCCAGCGTCATCAAAGGCATGCTGGCGGCGATCGGCATCCTGCTGATTATGCAGCAGATCCCCGTCGCGCTCGGCACGGCGGATGAGACCGGGCTTGCCGATGTGGTTCAGGGCAATGCCGCTTTCTCCGTCACTGCGATTGCCGTCGCCGCGGGCGGCCTGCTGGTGCTCTGGCTCTGGGGCTCGCCGCTTATCCGCCGGGTGAAGAGCCTGCGCTGGATCCCCGGGCCGCTGATCGCCGTCCTGCTCGGCTGCGTGACCACCCTGCTGCTGACCCATTTTGCGCCGCAGCAGCTGGCCGCCCTGCAGCGTATTACCCTGCCGGCGTTCGGCAGCCTCGGCGACCTGCTGGGCGAGCTGGAGTCTCCGGCGTGGAGCGCATGGCGCAATCCGTCGGTGTGGATGGTGGCGGTGACCCTGGCGCTGGTCGCCAGCCTCGAAACCCTGCTCAGCCAGGAGGCGCTGAAAAAGCTGCGCCCGCAAAATCCGCCCCCTTCGCCGAACCGCGAAATGGTCGCCCAGGGCGTCGGCAACCTGCTCTCCGGCGTGCTGGGGGCGATGCCGATCACCGCGGTGATCGTCCGCAGCTCGGTGAACGTCAGCAACGGCGCGCAGAGCAAACTGTCGATCTTTATCCACGGCGTGCTGCTGTTGATCTGCGGCCTGTGGTTCAGCGGCCTGCTGACCCTGATCCCGCTCGCCAGCCTCGCCGCCGTGCTGCTCTATACCGGCTATAAGCTGGCGACGCCGCGGCTGTTCATCGAGCAGTTCCGCCAGGGGGCGGCGCAGTACGTCCCCTTCCTCGCCACCATCGGCGGGATTATCGCCTTCGGCATGCTGGCGGGGATCGGGATTGGTCTTGCCACCCAGATGGCGTTCAGCCTCTGGCGCAGCCATCGCCACTCGCTGCAGCTGGCGCGCTACGATGACCACTACGTGCTGCGCATCCAGCAGAATCTGACCTTTATGCACAATCCGCATCTGCTGGCCCTGCTGGCGAAAATTCCGGAAAAGAGCGTGGTGATCGTCGAGCACGACAGCGTCGGCTACCTCGATCCGGACGTGCAGGCGGTGCTGAATGATTTTGCCGAGAGCGCCCCGCAGCGCGGCATCCGCCTTAATCAGTGGCCGCTGGCCAGCCGCTGACCTTAACGGGCGGCTGGTCCGCCCGCTTCGCTACCCCTCCGATTGCCAAGCGCCGGGGAATACCATGCTCTACACTTTCTGGGTTATCACGCCAACCCCAAGGAAACAAACATGAGCATCATTAAAAGCTACGCCGCCAAAGAAGCGGGCGCCGAACTGTCGCTGTGGGAATACGATGCCGGCGAGCTGCAGCCGGAAGATGTCGAAGTTGAGGTGGAATACTGCGGGATCTGCCATTCGGACCTGTCGATGATCGACAACGAATGGGGAATGTCGAGCTACCCGCTGGTGGCTGGTCACGAGGTGATTGGCCGGGTGGCGGCGCTGGGCAGCGCGGCGCAGGATAAAGGGCTGAAGATTGGCCAGAAGGTCGGCATCGGCTGGACGGCGCGCAGCTGCGGCCATTGCGACGCCTGCATCAGCGGCAACCAGATCAACTGTCTGGAAGGCTCGGTGCCGACCATTCTCAACCGCGGCGGCTTCGCCAATAAGCTGCGCGCCGACTGGCAGTGGGTGATCCCCCTGCCGGAGAGCATCGATCTGGCGTCCGCCGGCCCGATGCTGTGCGGCGGCATCACCGTCTTTAAACCGCTGCTGACCCACCACGTCACCGCCACCAGCCGCGTCGGGGTGATCGGCATCGGCGGCCTCGGCCATATCGCCATTAAGCTGCTGCACGCGATGGGCGCGGAAGTGACCGCCTTCAGCTCCAACCCGGCGAAAGAGCAGGAAGTGCGGGCGATGGGCGCCGATCGCGTGGTCAACAGCCGCGATCCCGAAGCCTTAAAAGCGCTGGCCGGCCAGTTCGACCTGATTATCAACACCGTGGCGGTGGACCTCGACTGGCAGCCGTACTTCGAAGCCCTGGCTTACGGCGGCAACTTCCATACCGTCGGCGCGGTAATGAAGCCCTTCCCGGTGCCGGCCTTTACCCTTATCGGCGGCGACCGCAGCATCTCCGGCTCGGCGACCGGTAACCCGTCCGAACTGCGCGCGCTGATGAAGTTCGCCGGGCGCAGCAAAGTGGCCCCGACCACCGAGCTGTTCCCGATGTCGCAGATTAACGAAGCGCTGAAGCACGTTCGCGAAGGCAAAGCCCGCTACCGCGCGGTGCTGAAAGCCGACTTCTGATGGTTCTCTCCCGCCGGGCGGCCCGCTCGCCCGGCGTTTTTCCCGTCGCTTCATCAAACCGTCATCTCCCCGCCATGCCTCTGTAGTCATTGCTTCCCACAATCCGGGCTTCGATAAATGGCTGAACGAGATGCGCGTCACCATGAGAAAGACCTGGCTTCCCTGGCTGATCCTGTCGCCTTCCTTGCTGTTTTTACTGCTGTTTACCTGGTTCCCACTGGGGCGTTCGGTGTATGACAGCCTGTTTGATACCCGCATGGCCAGCGACGGCGCGCAGTACGTCGGGCTGGATAATTTCGCCCGCCTGTTTGCCGATAACGTCTTCTGGCAGTCGCTGGGCAATAACTTGCTCTATATCCTGCTGACGGTGGTGCCCGGGGTGACCCTCGCCCTGCTGCTGGCGGTCGCCCTGAGCGAGAACCATCGCGTCAACCGCTGGCTGCGCACCGCCTTCTTCTTCCCGATGATTATCCCGATGGTCAGCGCCGCCGCGCTGTGGCTGTTTATCTTTATGCCCGGCCTCGGCCTGCTCGACCACTATCTGGCGAAGCTGTTCGGGCCGATGAACAACAACTGGCTGGGGCGCAGCAACAGCGCGCTGCTGGCCCTGGCGCTGATCGGCGTGTGGAAGTTCGCTGGCTACTACATGCTGTTTTTCCTCGCCGGGCTGCAGAGCATTCCGGCCTCAACGCGGGAAGCGGCGCTGATGGAAGGGGCTACCCGCACGCAGGTCTTTTTTAAGGTCACGCTACCGCTGCTGCGCCCGACCCTGAGCTTTGTGATCACCACCGCGCTGATCTACTCCATCACCCAGATCGACCACGTGGCGGTGATGACCCGCGGCGGGCCGGACAACGCCACCACCGTGCTGCTCTATTACATCCAGAATCTCGCCTGGGATACCCACGACCTCGGCAAAGCCTCCGCCGCCACCTTCCTGACCCTGGCCGGGCTGTTCGCCTTCTCGCTGATTAACCTGAAACTGCTGGAGAAAGGAGCCCACTATGAGCGCTGACATCTCGCCGCTGCTGGTCCGCACGCCCGCCGCCGCCCGTCCGCTGTGGCTGCGCCTGCGCCGCTCGTCGCCCTTTACCCTGACGGTACTAATGTGCTGCCTGGCGCTGCTGTGGATCAGCCCGTTTATCTGGATGCTGGCCACCTCGTTCAGCGCCACCACCTTCGGGGAAGATATGGCCTCGCTGCTGCCGCGCCTGCCGCTGACCCTCGATAACTTCCGCGACGCCTGGAACAGCGCCGACTGGCTGAGCCTGTACGCCAACACCCTTATCTTCACCTTCGGCACCTTCTTCGTGCAGCTGTTGACCATCACCACCGCCGGGTACGTCTTCGCCTGCCACGAGTTTCGCGGCAAGCAGACGCTGTTTCTCCTGTTCCTGGTGCAGCTGATGATCATGCCGGTAGTGATGATGGTGCCGAACATGCTGACCCTGAAAACCTTCGGCCTGCTCAACACCCTCACCGGGGTGATGATGCCCTACTTCACCTCGGCGTTCGGCGTGTTCCTGATGCGTCAGGCGTTCCTCGCCATTCCGAAAGAGCTGGAGGAGGCGGCGCTGATGGAGGGCTGCCGCTGGTGGCAGGTGCTGTTCCGCGTGCTGCTACCGATGTCCTGGCCGTCGGTGCTGGCCTTCGCCACCGTCAGCATTACCTACCACTGGAACGAGTACCTGTGGCCGCTGATGATGCTCAACGATCCCGATAAGCAGGTGCTGACCGTCGGGCTGGTCTCCTTCGCCATGGGCGCCGAATCCGGCGGCCAGTGGGGCACCATCGGCGCCGGAACGCTGATGGTCTGCCTGCCGCTGATGCTGGCGTTCATCCTTTTTCAGAAACAGTTCCTGCGGAGCTTCGGCTTCTCCGGGATCAAATAAGGAGTGATTCATGCTGTTAGCGCACATTTCCGATACCCATTTCCGCAGCCGCGGCGAAAAGCTGTACGGCTTTATCGACGTCAATGCCGCCAACGCCGACGTGGTCTCCCAGCTTAACGCGCTGCGCGAGCGTCCGGACGCGGTGGTGGTGAGCGGGGATATCGTCAACTGCGGCCGCCCGGCGGAGTATCAGGTGGCCCGCCAGATCCTCGGCAGCCTGAACTATCCGCTGTATCTGATCCCCGGCAACCACGACGACAAAGCCCATTTTCTGGAGCATCTTCACCCGCTATGCCCGCAGCTGGGCAACGATGCGCAAAATATGCGCTATGCGGTGGATGACTTCGCCACCCGCCTGCTGTTTATCGACTCCAGTCGCGCTGGCACGTCAAAAGGCTGGCTGACCGACGAGACCATCGGCTGGCTGGAAGCCCAGCTGTTCGAGGGCGGCGACAAACCGGCAACGGTGTTTATGCACCACCCGCCGCTGCCGCTGGGCAATGCGCAGATGGACCCGATCGCCTGCGAAAACGGCCACCGTTTGCTGGCGCTGGTGGAGCGTTTCCCGTCGCTGACGCGCATCTTCTGCGGCCATAATCACAGCCTGACCATGACCCAGTATCGCCAGGCGCTGATCTCCACTATCCCCGGCACCGTCCATCAGGTGCCGTACTGCCACGAAGATACACGGCCCTATTACGACCTCTCCCCGGCCTCGTGCCTGATGCACCGCCAGGTCGGCGAGCAGTGGGTGAGCTACCAGCACTCTCTGGCCCACTACGCCGGGCCGTGGCTGTACGACGAAAACATCAGTTGCCCAACGGAAGAGCGCTAACCGCCATGCTCAGTCTGCAAAACATCAGTAAACGTTTCGACGGCAAGCCGGCGCTCAGCGCCCTGTCGCTGGATATTCACGAAGGCGAATTCGTGGTGCTGGTCGGCCCGTCGGGCTGCGGGAAAAGCACCCTGCTGCGCCTGCTCGCCGGCCTGGAGCCGGTCAGCGAAGGCCAAATCTGGCTGCATGATGAGAACATCACCGCCACCACGCCGCGCGAGCGCAACTTCGCGATGATCTTCCAGAACTATGCCCTGTTTCCGCATCTGTCGGTGCGCGACAACATCACCTTCGGCATGAAGGTGCGCAAGGAAGAGAAAAGCAGCTGGCAGCCGCGGGTGGACAACGTGGCGCAGATGCTGCAGCTGGAGGCGCTGCTCGACCGCAAACCGGCGAAGCTCTCCGGCGGCCAGCGCCAGCGGGTGGCGATGGCCCGGGCGATTGTGCGTAATCCGCGGCTGTTCCTGATGGACGAGCCGCTCTCCAACCTCGACGCCCGTCTGCGCAGCGAAGTGCGCGACAGCATTATGGCGCTCCATCAGCAGCTGAAAACCAGCACCATCTATGTGACCCACGACCAGACCGAGGCGATGTCGATGGCCGACCGCATCGTGGTGATGAACGGCGGCCACGTGCAGCAGGTCGGGCGTCCGGAGTATCTCTACGCCAACCCGGCCAACCTGTTCGTCGCCGGATTTATCGGTTCGCCGGCGATGAACCTGCTGTCGCTGCCCTGCGCCAACGGTGAAGTACTGTTGGGAGAACAGCGCCATCCGCTGCCGCCGCGCCACCGGGATCAGACCCGCGTCTGGCTGGGCATTCGCCCGGAACATATTACCGACCGCGTGGAGGAGGGCCATCTGCGCCTGCCGGCCACCGTTCTGCAACGAGAACTGATGGGGGCCGACTACCTGCTCCACGTCAGCACCCCGATCGGCACCCTGCGCTTTAGCCGCCGCCACCGCGGCACGGTGCCGGAGAAAGGCGAGTCGCTACCGATCGGCTTTTCGCCTGCCGATGTGCATCTTTTTCATGCTGAGACCCAGCATAATTTACTGATGGAGACAGATCATGTTTAAACCTCTTACGGTAGTCGCGGTTAGCCTCAGTCTTGCCCTGAGCGGCGCGGCGCTGGCGAAAGAGAAAATAGACTTCATGTTCCCGGCGCCGGTGGACGGCAAGCTGACCATGGAGATGACCCGCGTCATTAAGCAATTCAACGACTCGCAGCAGGATGTGGAAGTGCGCGGCATCTTCACCGGCAACTACGACACCACCAAGATCAAAGCCGAATCGGCGCAGAAGGCCGGCCAGCCGCCGGCCCTGGTGATCATGTCCGCTAACTTCACCACCGATCTGGCGCTGAAGGATGAGATCCTGCCGATGGATGAGCTGTTTAAATATGGCGATCAACAGGCCGGCGATTTTCTGCAAAAAGAATTCTGGCCCGCGATGCATAAGAACGCCCAGGTGATGGGCACCACTTATGCGATCCCGTTCCATAACTCGACGCCGATCCTCTACTACAACAAGACGATGTTCGATCGGGCCGGGATCAAACAGCCGCCGCAGACCTGGGCCGAGCTGCTGGCCGATGCCAAAAAGCTGACCGACGAGAGCACCGGCCAGTGGGGGATCATGCTGCCGTCGACCAACGACGACTACGGCGGCTGGATCTTCTCGGCGCTGGTGCGCGCCAACGGCGGGAAATACTTTAACGAAGACTATCCGGGCGAGGTTTATTACAACTCGCCGACCGCCATCGGCGCCCTGCGCTTCTGGCAGGATCTGATCTACAAGGACAAGGTGATGCCGTCCGGGGTGCTGAACTCGAAGCAGATCAGCGCTGCGTTCTTCTCCGGCAAGCTCGGGATGGCGATGCTCAGCACCGGCGCGCTGGGCTTTATGCGCGAGAACAGCAAAGACTTTGAGCTTGGGGTGGCGATGCTGCCGGCCAAAGAGCAGCGCGCGGTGCCGATCGGCGGCGCCAGCCTGGTGAGCTTTAAAGGCATCAACGAGGCGCAGAAGAAAGCGGCGTATCAGTTCCTGACCTATCTGGTGAGCCCCGACGTGAACGGCGCGTGGAGCCGCTTTACCGGCTACTTCTCGCCGCGCAAGGCGTCATACGATACGCCGGAGATGAAGGCCTATCTGCAGCAGGATCCGCGGGCGGCGATCGCGCTTGAGCAGCTGAAGTACGCCCATCCGTGGTACTCCACCTGGGAGACCGTGGCGGTGCGTAAGGCGATGGAGAACCAGCTGGCGGCAGTGGTTAACGATGCCAAAGTGACGCCGGAAGCGGCGGTTCAGGCGGCGCAAAAGGAAGCCGACGCGCTGATGAAACCTTATGCGGATAAAACCGCGCTGGCGGAAGTGAAGTGACGTTTTACCCGTCACCCTCACCCTCACCCTGGCCCTCTCCCTGAGAGAAAGGGGACGGTCCGGCGCCGGGGTTAAGATCCAGTCAGGCGGTTTGCAAGCGGGAACAGGGATTGAGAAAGGAAAAAAAGCAGGCCATACCCGGTATGGCCTGAAAATGTCACAACGATTAGATCCCTGCCGTTTCGCGGATATATTTGCGCGCTTTTACGGCGTATTCGAAAGGATTGGCCAGGGCAGGATCCTGCTCGGCTTCCACCACCATCCAGCCTTTATAGCCAAAGTCGTCCAGCAGCTTGAACACCGGACGGAAATCGATCACCCCGTCGCCCGGGACAGTGAAGGTGCCTTTTTTCACGCCGTCGAGGAACGACAGGCCATCGCGGCGCACCTGGTCGATCACCGGCGGACGGACGTCCTTCAGGTGAACGTGGTTGATGCGCGGCAGATACTTTTTGAGGATCGCCAGCATCGGCGCTTCGCCGCCTTCGGAGTACCAGGCGTGGCCGGTGTCGAACAGCAGGAAGACGCGCTCGTCCACCAGCGACATAAACTTGTCGATTTCCGCAGTGGTCTGGATGCCGGTGCCCATGTGGTGGTGCAGACAGACCTGCATCCCCTTCTCCGCCGCCAGGCGACCAAGGGTGTTGTAGCCTTCCGCCACCCGCTGCCACTCTTCGTCGCTGAAGCACGGCTTCGCATCGCCGAGGATCGGCTTATCCAGCCCCTGGATGCTGCCGCTCTGCTCGGAGCAGCCGATGACCTTCGCGCCCATCGCATGGAGGAAGTTCATGTGATTGACGAATTCATCAATGGTTTTTTCCCGCTGGCCGTTAGCGAAAAAGGTGCTGAACCAGGCGTTGCAGATCTGAATGCCGCGGATATCCAGCATCGGCTTGAGGACCGCCGGGTCGCGCGGATATTTGCTGCCGACTTCGCTGCCGGTAAAGCCGGCCAGCGCCATTTCGCTGACGATCTGCTGGAAAGTGTTTTCGCTACCGAGCTCCGGCATATCATCGTTAGTCCAGCCGATCGGGGCGATAGCCAGTTTGACGTTATCTTTGTTCATAGTAGGGCTCCTGCCGCTGCGCCTTACCGGCGCAGCAATTCACGGTCAATAAGTTCACGGGTTTCAACTGCCTGGTATTTCATTTTTTCCGGGTAGCCAAACAGCGAGGTGGCGACAATCGGCTCCCCGCCGACCTTGAAGGTCTGCTCGGCGAATTTCATTTCGCGCAGGGTGCGGAACAGCGCGTCGAAATCCACATCCCCTTCCCCGACGCCTACGTGCTGGTGCACCACGGCATCCACGCCCGGCGGGTTAACGATATAGCGGCAATGTTTCGTATGATTGCGGGTATCCGCAATCAGGACATGGGAGAGATCGCTCCCGGCATAGCGCAGCATGCTCGCCACGTCGCCGACGCCTTTGTCGTAGAAAAAGGTGTGCGGCACGCTGTAGACGTACTTCACGTTATCGCTGCGGAACGACTTCACGATATCGACGGTTTCATTGTTCTCTTCGCAGAAATCCCAGGGATGCGCCTGGATCTCCACGCGGATGCCTTCCCGCTCAAAAATCGGCAGCAGCTCTTCCATCGAGCGATAGAACATTTCATCGCAGATCTCAGGCTGATTCGGATCGCCGGAGAACTCGGTGTTGATCACCTGAACGCCCATCTCCACCGCGATTTCCACCAGCCGTTTCCAGTTTTTCACCGCCGCCTGGCGGCGCAGTTCGTCCGGGCCGGACCAGCGGTAGACGCAGATAAACGACGACAGCTCAAGGCCGGTATCGCGCAGCGCCTGCTTGTACTCGGCCATGATCTCCCGGCTGGCGCGCGGGTGCTTGTAGAACGGGTTAATCTGCGGGTGCGGCGACTGTTCAATGTACTTGTAGCCCCACTCCGCTACCTGATGGACCATGCGGGTGATCCCGAGGTCCTTAATCACATCCACATCAAAGGCAATTTTCATCGTCGTTACCTGTGCAAAGAAGTTCCGTCGGCAAAGCGTGCTTAACGTTTGTAGAATGCCGGGCACTCAGGCAGCGTCACCTCAACCGGCTCGCTGGTTCCCTGCGCTTTAATGCAGGCGTCCGCCGCTACCGACGCCGCGTAGCCGTCCCAGGCCGACGGGCCGTGCAGCTGACCGGCTTTGACGTCGTTGATAAAGGCCTGCAGTTCGACGTCGTAGGCTTTGATAAAGCGGTCTTTCCAGTCGGTCAGAATAGCGGTCGACAGGCTGGCGGACTTGCGCATCTGGACGGCAGACGGCTCCGGCAGACGGGCAATCCCGGTCTCGCCGACCACTTCGCACTGGATGTCATACCCGTACTGGCAGTTCACGAACACCTCGACGTCGATCAGGGTGCCTTTTTTGGTTTCAAAGGAGACGATCTGCGGATCTTTCAGGCGCGCATGGGTGTGCGAGGTGGAGCGCGGGAAGCGCACCTGCACGGAACGGTAGTCATCGTTCAGCAGCCAGCGCAGCACGTCCAGCTCGTGGATCAGGGTGTTGGTGATCGCCATATCGGTGGTGTAGTTCTCGCCAACCGACTGGTTGCGGTGGGCGCAGCGCAGCATCAGCGGCGCGCCGATATCGCCATCGTCGATCACTTTTTTCAGCGCCAGATAGCCTTCGTCGTATGGGCGCATAAAGCCAACCTGCACCAGGCGACGGCCGGCCTTCATTTCAGCATCGACGATACGGCGGCAGCCTTCCGCAGACATCGCCAGCGGTTTTTCGCAGAACACCGGCTTACCGGCGGCGATGGCGGCCAGGGTGTACTCTTCGTGGGTCGGGTCCCAGGAGGTGACCAGGATGGCATCGACATCGCTGGCGTTAATCACGTCGTGGCCGTCGGCGTAGACTTCCGCCTGCACGCCCGGCAGCGCGACCGCCGCACGGGCGTTGTCGGCATTGATATCAGACACCGCCACAACGGTGGCGCCCTGCAGAACCTGGGTGCAGCGACGGATGTGTTCTTTACCGATAGCGCCAGCGCCGATGACACCTAATTTGAGCGACATAATGGTTTTCTCCGTAAGTCTGTAGGATTCAGGGTGGATGTTCGTTTTAGTAATCACGCGCCTGGGCACGCTTTTCATTAATCATTTGCGCAACTTTGCAGATCCGCTCTGAGAGCGCCGTCTGGGCGACCCCGACGTTCCACCAGCTGCCGTATTTGTGCACCATGGTCTTCGGCAGCACTTTAATATCAATCAGGGTGCTGACCGTTTCGCGACGGGCGGCGTCCAGCGCGTGGCGCAGTTCGTCCAGGGTGGTGACGCGCCAGGTTTTGCAGCCGTAGCCGGCGGCGATGGTGGCGAAGTCCACCGGCACCAGACCGCCCTGCAGCTGGCCGGTTTCCGGCTGGCGATAGCGGAACTCGGTGCCGAAGCTGTCCATCCCGTGCTCCATCTGCAGGTTGTTGATGCAGCCGTTGGCCATGTTGTCGAACAGCACGACGTTGATCTTCGCCCGCTCCTGCAGGGAGGTGACCAGCTCAGAGTGGAGCATCATGAACGAGCCATCGCCGACCAGGGAGTAGACTTCGCTCTGCGGCTGCGCCAGCTTCACCCCCAGCGCCGCGTTGACTTCGTATCCCATGCAGGAGTAGCCGTACTCCACGTGATAGGTGTTTTCCGCGCGGTTGCGCCAGACGCGCTGCAGATCGCCGGGCAGGCTGCCCGCCGCCGCGACGATCACCGCCTCGGCCGGCAGCGTTTCATTCAGCACCCCGAGGACGCTGCTCTGGGTCAGGGTGGAGTCGGTGATCTGACGGAACTCGCGATATACCGATTCGCGATCGAGATGATCGTCGATCTCCGGCACAAAGGATTTCTCCTGCCACACCGCCTGGTACACGCGCTGGGTCTCTTTTAACTGACGGTTCTGCACGCTCTCGATCTGCGCACCCCAGCCGGCCTGCCAGCCGCTGTCCGCCAGCGCGGCGTCGAGGGCGGTCATCGCCTCCCGGGCGTCCGCCAGCATGGCAATGCCGTCCAGCTTCCAGGCGTCGAAGTTGCTGACGTTAATATTCAGGAAACGCACCTCCGGGTGCTGGAAAATCCATTTCGAGGCGGTGGTAAAATCGCTGAAACGGGTGCCGACGCCGATCACCAGGTCGGCCTCTTTCGCCAGCAGGTTCGCCGCCAGACAGCCCGTCTCGCCGACGCCGCCGACGTTCAGGGGGTGAGAAGAGACCACCGTCCCCTTCCCGGCCTGGGTTTCGGCAAAAGGCACTCCGTAGCGCTCGGCGAAACGGGACAGCGCTTCGCCCGCGCCGGAGTATTTCACCCCGCCGCCGCAGACGATCAGCGGTTTACGGCTGGCTTTGATGGCCGCCACGGCGTCCGCCAGCTGCGCGGCGCTGGCCGGACGGCGATCGAGACGGTGTACGCGACGCGCAAAGAAGGATTCCGGGTAGTCCCAGGCTTCGCCCTGCACATCCTGCGGCAGGCACAGCGTCACTGCGCCGGTTTCCGCCGGGTCGGTCAGGACGCGCATGGCGTTGATGCAGGCGCTCATCAGCTGTTCCGGGCGGGTAATGCGGTCCCAGTATTTGCTGACCGCGCGGAAGGCGTCATTGGTGCTGATGCTGAGATCGTAGCTCTGTTCAATCTGCTGGAGCACCGGGTCCGGCTGGCGGGTGGCGAAGACATCGCCCGGCAGCAGCAGCAGCGGAATGCGGTTGGCGCTGGCGGTGCCGGCGGCGGTGATCATGTTGGCCGCCCCCGGGCCGATGGAGGAGGTGCAGGCGATAATCTGCCGGCGCAGGGCCTGGCGGGCAAAACCGGTGGCCGCGTGGGCCATCCCCTGCTCGTTGCGCCCCTGATAGACGCGCATGTCGCCGCTATCCTGCTCCAGCGCCTGCCCCAGTCCCAGGACGTTGCCATGGCCGAAAATCGCAAAAATGCCTTTCACGAACTTCAGCTCTTCGCCATCCACTTCCAGGTACTGGTTATCGAGGAACTTCACCAGCGCCTGCGCCGTTGTCAGTCTCAGTTTGCCCATGTTGCACAATCCTTATTGTTCAGTATTTGTGTGTGGCGTCGCGCCGATGCCGCCGGGGCCGTCGTTCACGTCACTGGAATACCTGTGGATTATAGGCAAACATTTTTTTCATTAAATACAAATACAGAAGAAATATTTCATTTTGCGAGAAGGATCAAACTCTCTACCCATTTCATACGTTTCACTTACATTCCTGACACGTTTTCGGGCCCTTTTTGGCGGCGCCAGACGGCAATATCCCCTTAAAAATCATAGGTAAATGGCTATCGTTTGGCGTTTCATTTTTCTCCGGGTCGACAGAGGGGGCGATCCGCGCTAACGCGAGGCTCAGTGCGGCAGAGTGGTAGATCCCTCACACTTTTGGTTTTTTAATTTCGAACGAGTTTGCAAATGAAATATTTATTTCTCAAACTAAGGGTAACCAATAACCCTCAGGCTGTTCACGGAGTCGACGTCGGGATCCCGACCCTTCCAGGCAGCAGACACCAAAAAGGAAATCCTAGCTATGAATGCAGCAGTAAAGCGGCTCGACGTCATCTGTATAGGTCGGGTGGCCGTCGACCTCTATGCCCAGCAGATCGGTTCGCGGCTAGAAGACGTTGCCAGTTTCTCGAAATATCTGGGCGGCTCCTCCGGCAACGTGGCCTTTGGCACCGCGATTCAGGGGCTGAAATCGGCCATGCTGGCGCGCGTTGGCGATGAACACAACGGCCGTTTCCTGCGTGAAACGCTCAACCGCGCCGGGGTGGATACCGAGTATCTGATTACCGACAAATCCCGCCTGACCGCGCTGGTGATGCTGGGGATCAAGGATCAGGAGACCTTCCCTCTGATTTTCTACCGCGATAACTGCGCCGATATGGCCTTAACGCCTGACGACATCAGCGAGGAGTATATTGCCTCCTCCCGGGCGCTGGCGGTGACCGGCACCCACCTGTCGCACGCCAACACCCGCGCCGCGGTGCTGAAGGCGCTGGAGTACGCTCGCCGTCACGGCCTGCGTACCGCGCTGGATATCGATTACCGTCCGGTGCTGTGGGGACTCACCTCGCTCGGCGATGGCGAAACCCGTTTCATTGAGTCCGGGCCGGTCACCAGCCAGCTGCAGGAAGTGCTGCATCTGTTCGATTTGGTGGTGGGAACCGAAGAAGAGTTTCATATTGCCGGGGGCAGCACCGATACCCTGACCGCGTTGAAAAATGTGCGCCATGCCACCAAAGCCACCCTCGTCTGCAAGCGCGGACCGATGGGCTGCGTGGTGCTGGAAGGCGACATCCCGGACAGCTGGGACCAGGTGCCGCTGCAGCAGGGCGTGCGCGTGGAAGTGCTCAACGTGCTGGGCGCCGGGGATGCCTTTATGTCGGGCCTGCTGCGCGGCTGGCTTAACGACGAGGGCTGGGAGCAGGCTTGCCGTTACGCCAACGCCTGCGGGGCGCTGGTGGTCTCCCGCCACGGCTGCGCGCCGGCGATGCCGACCAAAGTCGAACTCGATGACTACCTGCAGCGCGCCGAATCGGTGCCGCGCCCGGACGTCGACGAGCGCCTCAACCATCTGCACCGGGTGACCAGCCGCCGCCAGCAGTGGCCGGAGCTGTGCATTTTCGCCTTCGACCATCGCAAACAGCTGGCCGACCTGGCGCGGGAGACCGGGCGCGATGAAGCCTGCATTCCGCAGCTCAAGCTGCTGTTGTTGGCCGCGGCCGAAGCGGCGGCGCAGGAGGCGGGTCTTGACCAGCGCAGCGGTATTCTGGCCGACGGCACCTACGGCCAGCGTGCGCTGAACGCCATTACCGGCAAGGGCTGGTGGATCGGGCGCCCTATCGAACTGCCCAGCTCGCGCCCGCTGCGTCTGGAGCATGGCAACATCGGCTCGCAGCTGATCGACTGGCCGCTGGAGCATGTCGTCAAATGTCTGGTCTTCTATCACCCGGACGACCCGGCGGCGCTGCGTGAAGAGCAGGACGCTCTGCTGCTCGAGGTGTGGCAGGCCTGTAACAAATCAGGCCACGAGCTGCTGCTGGAGGTGATCCTCCCGGAAAATGGCCCGGACAAAGACGAGCGCCATTACCACACCATGCTGGAGCACTTCTATCAGCTGGGGATCAAGCCGGACTGGTGGAAGCTGCCGCCGCTCTCCAGCGCCAGCTGGCAGCAGATCACCGCCCTTATCGAGCGCGAAGATCCGTGGAGCCGCGGGATCCTGATCCTCGGTCTCGATGCGCCTTCCGACAAACTGCGCGCCGGTTTCGCCGAAGCGGCCGCACACCCGATGATCAAAGGTTTCGCCGTCGGGCGCACCATCTTTGGCCAGCCGTCGCGGCGCTGGATGCAGGGCGAGCTCAGCGATGAGGCGCTGATAGAGGAAGTGAAACGCAACTACCTGACGCTTATTGGCTACTGGCGCGAAGCCCGCCGCTGATCCCCCAACGCCCGTCTCCGTCACCTTGCGGAGCGGGCGTTTTTCTGTTTCTTCGTGAAATGAATCGCGTATTTCGTCGCAATAAATGAAAAATTCGCTTCATTTGGTACACTGGAAGCCATATTCCTTCCATTTTCTCAGAGCGCACTCTATGGCCAATAACCCAACACAGCTGACCATCCTGCAGGATGAAATCAGGCGTCGCTACGATACGTTAAGCAAACGTCTGAAACAGGTCGCCCGCTATATCCTTGATAACAGCAATAGCGTGGCTTTCGATACCGTGGCCTCCATTGCGCAACAGGCGGACGTTCCCCCTTCCACGTTGATTCGTTTTGCCAACGCCTTCGGCTTCAGCGGCTTTAACGAAATGAAACAGATGTTCAAGCAGCATTTGATGGAAGAGACCGCCAACTATACCGAGCGCGCCCGTCTGTTCCGCCAGACCACCAGCGATGAGTCCAGCCCGCCGGAAACGCCGACGGAAATCCTCAATATGTTCACAATGGTTAACAACCAGGCGCTGCAGCAGCTGGCGATGCAGACCTCCAGCGATGAGCTGGAGCGCGCGGTGGCCCTGCTGGGCGAGGCGGAAAATATCTACGTCATTGGCCTGCGCCGGTCGTTCAGCGTCGCTTCCTATCTGACCTATGCGCTGCGCCACCTCGATCGCAAAGCCTTTCTGATCGACGGCCTCGGCGGCATGTTCACCGAACAGCTGAGTCTGGTCGGCCCGAAAGACGTGGTGGTGGCGGTGAGCTTCTCGCCGTACGCCCGGGAAGTGGTCGAGCTGGTGGAGCTGGGCGCGCAGCGCAAAGCGCGGCAGATCGCCATTACCGACAGCCAGGTCAGCCCGCTGGCGGCCTTCAGCGATGTCTGCTTTGTGGTGCGGGAAGCGCAGGTGGATGGCTTCCGCTCGCAGGTTGCTTCCCTGTGCCTGGCCCAGACGCTGGCGGTTTCGCTGGCGCTGAACAGCAGTCAGGAGTCCGAGGCCAAGCAAAAGGCGTGAGATAGGCCGCCTGGCGTCGGTTGCGCGGCGGCGCGGGATAAGCCGGCGGGGGGACCCCGTAGGCCGGATAAGCGTAGTCGTTGTAGGCCGGATAAGGCGAAGCCGCCATCCGGCACAAAGGAGGTTGCGTGCCAGCGCTCATCGCCCGGCGGCGCTGCGCTTGCCGGGCGTGTGATATATGCGCCTGCGGGTCGCCGTAGACACTGTTTTCGGTTTGCAA
>NZ_JASCAR010000003.1:0-39849 GCF_029967715.1 Klebsiella sp. V115_8 | reverse complement strand
TGATATGGCTCAGTTGGTAGAGCGCACCCTTGGTAAGGGTGAGGTCCCCAGTTCGACTCTGGGTATCAGCACCACTTTTTAGGTTAAAGTTCGGCACGTTGTAAAGAATTTGCCTGGCGACAATAGCGCGGCGGTCCCACCTGACCCCATGCCGAACTCAGAAGTGAAACGTCGTAGCGCCGATGGTAGTGTGGGGTCTCCCCATGTGAGAGTAGGGAATCGCCAGGCATCAAATAAAGCAGAAGGCCCAGTCGAAAGACTGGGCCTTCTGCTTTTGTGTTATCTGTCGATAAGCAGTCCTGCCGCCAGGGGGGAACCCGTCAAAGCCGATTTGCGCGTAATGCAGCAAGGGACAGTGAGTTTGTTTGTTCGGTTGTCATGTGGATGATGCGCAGAAGAGCAGATACAGGTTCGACGCTAGCGCCTGTATCTGCTGGTCGGGGGAGAATTAGCGGGTCAGCGCGACGATCCCTAACGTGAGGCCGGCTACCGCGGCGGCGCCCCCAGCGATCGCGCCTGCGGTGTCCCAGTTGTCTTCTGTTGTGCCTTTCATACAGGTATTGGTGTGGACTAAGCGGCCTTGCGAGTCATACACCGGCACGCAGGGAGAGTCATGGGCACAGCCTGCCAGCAGAGAGGCCAGCAGCGCCACGATTAAATACTTTTTCATGATATTACCTCTGGATAATCCGCAGGGTTGTACTGAGAGCCAGTGCAGAACGGAATGGCTTATTTTATCACCGCGGATTGTCCGGCCCGGATGCCGAAATCATCTCAATATATGAGCCACGTAAATATCGTGAAGATAAGCAGGGGAATATGCAGAAAAGATGGAGAGAACGATCGTATCCCATCGCTGCCGCGCGCGATAGCGGTTGTCAGATAGCGGGAAGCTGTAGTGGTTGCTCATATACCAGGCGAAAAAAAAGCGCCCGCAGGGGCGCCTTTAATACCAGGCCGGGTTATTCAGCGTGCCGGGTAAAACGTCGTCTGACGACCACAAAGAAGACCGGAACAAAGAAGATCGCCAGCAGTGTCGCGGTTAGCATCCCGCCCATGACACCGGTACCCACCGCATTCTGCGCCCCGCTGCCGGCACCATGGCTAATCACCAGCGGCATGACCCCGAGAATAAAAGCCAGAGAGGTCATCAGAATGGGTCGCAGGCGCATCCGCGATGCCTCCAGGGTTGCTTCAATGATCCCTTTCCCTTCTTTCTCCATCAGATCCTTGGCGAATTCGACGATCAGGATCGCGTTCTTCGCCGACAAACCGATCGTGGTCAGAAGGCCTACCTGGAAGTAAACGTCATTATTCAGCCCACGCAGCGTGGCGGCTAACAGCGCGCCGATCACACCCAGCGGAACCACTAGCATGACTGAGAACGGAATCGACCAGCTCTCATACAGCGCCGCCAGGCACAGGAAGACGACAATCAGCGAGATGGCATAGAGCGCGGGAGCCTGGTTGCCGGAAAGGCGTTCCTGGTAAGACATCCCGGTCCAGTCGTAACCAATACCGCTCGGCAGTTTACTGGCCAGCGCTTCCATCAGCGCCATGGCTTCCCCGGTACTCTTGCCCGGCGAGGCTTCACCGAGGATCTCCATGGAGGGTAAACCGTTGTAGCGTTCCAGACGCGGCGAGCCATATATCCAGCGCGAAGTGACGAAGGCGGAGAACGGAACCATTTCGCCATTGGCGCTACGAACATACATATTGTTAATGTCGCTCGGCAGCATACGGAAATGGGCATCAGCCTGGACGTACACTTTCTTGACGCGACCACGGTCAATAAAGTCATTGACGTAGTACCCGCCCAGCGCAGCGGATATCGTTTCATTGATATCGGAGAGCGATACGCCCAGCGCCTGCGCTTTTTCCTGGTCGACATCCAGTTTGAACTGCGGCGTATCTTCCAGCCCATTAGGCCGTACCCGTACCAGCTGATCCGGATGCTGTTTCACCATGCCCAGCAGTTGATTGCGCGCCTGCGTCAGGGCAGTATGGCCTAGCCCGCCCTGGTCGATCAGCTCAAAGTCGAAGCCGGTGGCGGTACCCAGCTCAATAATGGCAGGCATGTTGAACGGGAAAACCATGGCGTCTTTGATCTGGCTGAAGGCCACGGTGGCTCGCTTGATGATGGACTCCACGCTGTTTTTATCACCGCTGCGTGCTTCCCATGGTTTCAGGCTGACAAACGCCATGCCGGAGTTTTGTCCCTGGCCGCTGAAGCTGAAGCCGTTAACGGTAAAGACGCTTTCGACGTTAGCCTTCTCGTTATGCAGATAGTAGTCGGTCACGGTATCCAGCACTTTCTGTGTCCGCTCCTGTGTAGCGCCGGAAGGCAGCTGGATCATGGTCAGGAAGACCCCCTGGTCTTCATCGGGTAGAAAGGATGTCGGAAGACGCATAAACAGCACGGCCATTCCCACGACGATCAGCAGATAGATCACCAGGTAACGGCCGGTTCCACGCAAAATACCGCTGACGCTGTTGGTGTAGTGGTTAACGCTCTGGTCAAAACGGGCGTTAAACCAGCCGAAAAATCCTTTTTTCTCATGGTGTTCAGCTGAGGCTGGCTTCAACAACGTGGCGCAGAGCGCTGGCGTCAGCACCAGGGCAACCAGCACGGAGAGCGCCATGGCGGAAACGATGGTGATCGAAAACTGGCGATAAATCGCGCCGGTGGAACCGCCGAAGAAGGCCATCGGCACGAAAACCGCAGAGAGCACCATGGCGATACCCACCAGCGCCCCCTGGATCTGCGACATCGACTTTTCCGTCGCTTCTTTTGGCGAGAGCTTCTCCTCAACCATCACACGTTCGACGTTTTCCACCACCACAATGGCGTCATCGACCAGCAGACCTATCGCCAGCACCATACCAAACATCGTCAGGGTGTTGATGGAGTAGCCAAACATCGACAGTACCGCGAAGGTACCCAACAGCACGACGGGCACGGCAATGGTCGGAATGAGCGTAGCGCGCATGTTCTGCAGGAACAGATACATGACAAGGAAGACGAGAATAATCGCTTCAAAGAGCGTTTTGACCACTTCGTGAATAGAGATTTTGACGAAAGGGGTCGTATCGTACGGATAGACCACCTTCATTCCCTGGGGGAAGTAAGGCTGCAGTTCGGCCAGCTTAGCTTTAATCGCGGTGGCAGTATCCAGCGCGTTGGCGCCGGTCGCGAGCTTAATACCCAGACCAGAGGCGGGCTTGCCGTTAATTCTGGCGACGACATTGTAGTTCTCTCCGCCCAGCTCAACGCGGGCGACATCTTTCAAATGGACGACAGAACCATCGGCATTGACCCGCAGCGTGACCTTGCCAAACTCCTGCGGATCTTTAAGCCGCGTCTGGGCAATGATCGACGCGTTCAACTGCTGGCCTTTCAGCGCTGGCGTACCGCCCAGCTGGCCGGCGGCAATCTGATCGTTCTGAACCTGCAGCGCATTGATGACGTCCACCGGCGTCAGGTTGTATTTGTTCAGCAGGTTGCCATCCAGCCAGATGCGCATGGCGTACTGCGCGCCGAACAGCTGTACATCGCCCACACCGTTGAGTCGGCTGATGGGATCTTTAACATTAGAGGCGACATAGTCGGAAATATCATCCTGGGTGGTGACCGGGTTATCAGAGATAAAGCCGGCCACCAGCAGGAAGCTGCTGCTGGACTTCTCTACGCTAATTCCCTGCTGCTGGACTTCCTGAGGCAGCAGCGGGGTGGCCAGCTGCAGTTTGTTTTGCACCTGCACCTGGGCGATATCCGGATCGGTGCCGGACTTAAAGGTAAGCGTGATGGTTACTGAGCCGGCGGAATCGCTGGTCGACGACATATACATCAGGTTGTCGATACCGTTCATGTTCTGCTCAATAACCTGAGTGACCGTGTCCTGCACGGTCTGAGCATCCGCACCGGGATAGGTGGCGGAGATCGCCACCGCAGGGGGCGCAATCGTCGGATACTGCGCTATCGGCAGCTGGAGAATGGCCAGACCGCCGGCAATCATCATGATGATGGCCAGCACCCAGGCAAAGACCGGTCGATGGATAAAAAACTTAGACATGGCTGGGTATCCTTATTGCGCGACCGGTGCCGCACGCTCCACTTCTGCTTTAACGGTAACGCCGGGACGGACTTTCTGTAAGCCGCTGACAATCACCTTGTCGCCCGGCTTCAGCCCGCTGGTGATAAGCCACTTATCGCCCACGGCCTGGGAAGCCACCACTTGACGGGTTTCAACCTGATTTTTGTCATTCACCAGCATGACGGAGGCATCGCCCCGCGGCGTTCGAGTCACCCCCTGCTGCGGCACCAGGATGGCCTGCGGATCGGTGCCTTCATCGATGCGGGCGCGGACGAACATCCCCGGCAGCAGGACATGCTGCGGGTTAGGGAAGATAGCGCGCAGGGTAATTGAACCTGTACTTTCATCGACAGTGACGTCGGAGAACTGCAGCGAACCCTTAAGCGGATAGGCCTGACCGTTCTCCATCAGCAGTTCAACGCTTTTGGTGTCGCCGCCGCGTTGCAGGCTTTCCTGCTTAAGGCGCATGAAGTCATTGCTGGATTCCGTCACGTCGACGTAGATCGGATCGAGCTGCTGGACGGTGGCCAGGGCATCCGACTGACCGTTGGTAACCAATGCCCCCTCGGTGACGCTCGATTTACCGATGCGTCCGCTAATGGGAGAGGTCACTTTGGTGTAGGCCAGGTTGATGCGGGCGCTTTCCACGGAGGCTTTGGTAGCGATGACGTCGGCATCGGCCTGGCGGGCGGTGGCCACCGCCTGATCGTATTCCTGTTGACTGATATACTTGGTACCCAGCAGCGGAACGTAGCGTTTCACCGTCAAGTGGGCGATGGCGGCTGCGGCTTCGGCTTTTGCTTCATCGCCCTTGGCGCTGTTCCACGCCGCCTGGTAGGTTGCCGGATCGATCTGATAGAGCGACTGGCCTGCTTCGACATCGCTTCCTTCAACAAAGTTACGCTTCAGGATAATACCGCTTACCTGAGGGCGGACTTCCGCCACGCGAAAAGCTGAAGTTCGGCCTGGCAGTTCGGTGGTGACCGACAGCGGCGCGCTGTTCACGACATGGACCGTCACCTGCGGCGCCTGGGCATGGGGTTGCGGATTGTCCGAATTATCGCAGCCGGTAAGCAATAAGGCCGAGATAATTAAACCGGATAAAAGTGTCACTCTGGCGTGAGTAGTCATGGCGGTTCCTTATAGATTACGTGCCAAATTCGGCGGCGAATCTGTGAAAGAAAGAGGGAATTAAAAAGCAGTTTGCCATCCTACAAATAAACGCCGCTGGATGTAAGGGATAGTTATTTTGGGACAATCAGCAAGGCACGCAAAAACAAAAAAACGCGCTGCCTTTTTATTCTGTTTACCTTAATTGTAAATCTTAATAAATAGACATCAATTCCGTGAATGAGTTATTTATTAATATTGATTTGGGTAATTTATTTGACGATGGCGTCAGAATTAACTTGTCTGCATTTTTGCTAAAAAATATTCCATGACAAATGTTAGGTTAAGCGATCTTCAGAAAATCCTAAATATCCTGTCCGGCGGGAAGGGGGCTTGTATGGCAAGAAAAACGAAAGAAGAGGCGCTACGCACGCGGCAGCTCCTGATTGAGTCCGCGATCCAGCAGTTCGCTCTGCGGGGGGTGACCAACACGACCCTGACGGATATTGCTGATGCGGCGGGAGTGACCCGCGGCGCCGTCTACTGGCATTTTGCCAGTAAGACCGAGCTGTTTAATGAAATGTGGCAGCAGCAGCCACCGCTCAGGGATTTGATTCAGCATAGCCTCGCAACAGAGAATGAACAGGAGCCTTTAAATGCATTGCGCGAGCGGTTTATTACCGGGCTCCGCTATATTGCTGCGAATCCTCGCCAGCGCGCGCTGATGCAAATTCTTTATCAGCGCTGCGAGTTTGCCAATGATATGCTTTCGGAAAATGAAATTCGCCAGCGCATTGGCTTTAATTATTCGCTCATCGGCGGCATGCTGCAGTGCTGTGTGCGTAACAATATATTGCCAGCCGAAACAAATATTGAAGTGATATTAATTGTTTTACACAGCGCCTTTTCCGGACTAATTAAAAACTGGCTGCTCGATCCGCAACGCGTCGATCTTTATCAGCAGGCGCCTGCGCTGGTGGATAATATTATGGCGGTAGTCTGTGCTGCTCGTGTATCGGAGACGCCGGTACTGCGGGCGGTGAATCAGTAATGTGTCCCGCTGCCGCAGGTAATAAAAAAGGCGCTTCCCCATGCCGAAGAGCGCCTTTTATATCAAGCAAGCAACTGACTAGTATCAGTTCATGCCGTATTTTTTCAGTTTTTTACGCAGCGTACCGCGGTTGATGCCCATCATCAGGGCAGCGCGGGTCTGGTTACCACGGGTGTATTGCATCACCATGTCCAACAGGGGCTGTTCAACTTCAGCCAGTACCAGCTCATACAGGTCATTCACATCCTGACCGTTCAGTTGAGCAAAATAGTTCTTCAGTGCCTGTTTAACCGAGTCACGCAGGGGCTTTTGAGTTACCTGATCCTGAGAGTTAACGGTAGAAACGGTCAGTACGTCAGAATTTACGCGTTGTTCGAACATAGTTCTGTCAGCTCTTTATTTCTATTACGCAAAATTTTCGAAGTATGCCTCCAACGCCTCCAGCTGTTCGCTGGCATCCTCAATGGCGTTGAATGTGCGCCGAAACTGGTCATCTGGAGCATGTTCCTGAAGATACCAGGAGACGTGTTTACGCGCGATTCGGTACCCTTTTGCCTGACCATAAAAGTCATGCAATTCCCGAACGTGCGCACAAAGCAAGCGCTTGACCTCTGCCAGCGGCAGCGGGGGCAGCAGCTCTCCAGTGTCCAGATAATGCTGGATTTCCCGAAAGATCCAGGGTCTTCCCTGAGCTGCACGGCCTATCATCAGGGCATCAGCCCCTGTATAGTCGAGCACAGCTCTGGCTTTAAGCGGGTCAGTAATGTCGCCATTCGCGATAATCGGAATGGAAACTTTCTGCTTAACTGCCCGAATACTGTCGTACTCAGCGTCTCCGTTAAACAAGCAGGCGCGGGTGCGTCCGTGAATAGTCAGAGCCTGAATGCCACACTCTTCGGCCAGTTGGGCAATCTCTACGCAGTTACGGTGTTCCGGTTCCCAACCGGTGCGAATCTTGAGAGTCACAGGAACGTCCACCGCATTCACGACCGCCGTCAGGATCGACTTCACCTGGTCGGGGTACTGCAAGAGGGCTGAACCTGCAAGCTTGCGATTCACCTTTTTCGCCGGGCATCCCATATTGATATCAATAATCTGGGCGCCGCTTTCCACGTTAATCCGCGCGGCGGCAGCCATCTCTTCCGGCACGCTACCGGCGATTTGCACGGTACGAATACCGGGCTCATCAATATGCACCATCCGTAAACGGGACTTGTCGCTCTCCCACACCTGTGGGTTAGAGGACATCATCTCGGAAACGGTTAAACCCGCTCCCATCTCGTAGCACAGCGTCCGGAATGGTCTGTCAGTAATGCCAGCCATGGGCGCTGCGATCAGGCGATTTCTGAGCTGGTGGTGTCCGATGCGCATGAGTTAAGAAATGACCATACTGTGACTGCAAGGCGGCGTATATTACGCATTTTTTGCACGAGATGAAAGGCCAAACTTTGAGCAATCCTCTGTTGCAGATCAATGAATCCGGGACTAACGTAAAAGGAATGAATAAATACTTATATTAATCATTGATTTAATGGCTGATGGATAATTTGTGTCCATTTATAAAATCATAAAACTTCTCGATTTTTCTTAGAAAAACTCGCTACCAGACGATATAAAACGCTGTTTTTATAGCCAAAAAAGTGCTCTGTAGTGCGATCTGCCTCTCATTTCCTGGCATTATTTGGTGGCTACTGGAAACAAAAATGCGGCCCACAGGCCGCATTGCGCTTAGTTTTTCCGGCCGGTGATCCGGCACCACTCCTCTTTCTCGACCACCGGGTCAAGGGTGAAGAGATCGGCGTAGGCTTCACAGACGCTCTCCGCCTGGCTGGCAAGGATGCCGGAAAGCCCCAGCAAACCGCCTGAAACGGGCAGGACGCTGATTAACGGCGCCAGCTCACGTAACGGGCCAGCCAGGATATTGGCGACCACGACGTCGGCTTTCATCGACTCGGGCTGGTCCTGAGGAAGATAGAGCTCCAGACGCTCAGAGACGCCGTTACGCTGCGCGTTATCGCGGCTGGCCTGAATAGCCTGCGGGTCGATATCAATGCCGATCGCTTTTGCGGCCCCCAGCTTCAGCGCGGCAATCGCCAGGATGCCGGAACCGCAGCCGAAATCAATGACCGTTTTTCCGTTGAGGTCGAGTCCATCGAGCCACTGCAGGCACAGGGATGTCGTCGGGTGCGTGCCGGTACCGAAGGCCAGACCCGGATCGAGCATCACGTTGACGGCATTTTCATCCGGAACGTCGCGCCAGCTCGGGCAGATCCACAGCCGCTCACCGAAACGCATCGGATGGAAGTTATCCATCCATTCCCGCTCCCAGTCTTTATCTTCCAGCTGCTCGATCTTATGCGCGAAGCCGGCGCCCAGCAGCGGGTGCTGCTCCAGTTGGGCAACGACCGCTTTCATATCGGTTTCGGCATCGAACAGGCCGATCACGTCGGTATCGCCCCACAGCCGGGTTTCCCCGGGCAACGGCTCAAATACCGGCGTATCGTGCGTATCCTGGAAGGTGATCGAGACCGATCCGGCCTCCATCAGCGCATCGCTAAGATCTTCAGCGTTCGCGCCGGTGGTATTTAGTTTCAGTTGGATCCATGGCATAGCAAAACTCTTTATTTATCAGTAGTCAAAATAGGTGGCTGTGGTGCGGGACGGCCGAAACGGTTCCCTGCCACAAACGCCAGTAAACTCAGCAGCAGCGCGGGAACGATCGGGTGGAAGCCGAGAAACTGCACTTTCAGCGTGGCAAGTACGGCATACAGCACGCCGCCCACGATCATCGCGCTCAGCGCGCCAGCCGCGTTGGCACGTTCCCAATACAGGCCCAGTACCAGCGGCCACAGGAAGACGGCTTCCAGGCCGCCGAAGGCCAGCAGATTCAGCCAGATAATCATCTCCGGCGGTCGCCAGGCCGCGAGCAGCAGCAGAACACCCAACAGGAGCGTGATGCCGGCGGACATGCGTTTTAGCCGCTTTTCGTTAGTCGCCTGATCCGGACGCCAGTTCAGATACAGATCCTTGATGATCGTAGCGGAACTTTGCAGAAGCTGGGCATTGATCGTCGACATAATCGCCGCCATCGGCGCGGCCAGAAAGATCCCTGCCGCAAAGGGCGGGAGCACTTTGACCATCAGCGTCGGGATCACCAGATCCGGTACGGTTAAGTCGGGGAGCACCGCCCGACCTAACGCGCCGGCCAGGTGCATGCCAAACATCAGGATCGCCACTACGATGGTGCCGATCATGATGCCGCGATGCACGGCTTTGCTGTCTTTGTAGGAGATACAGCGTACGGCGGTATGCGGCAGGCCAATGACGCCGAAGCAGACCAGCACCCAAAACGAGGCCATAAAGGTTGGCGAGAGGATATCTTCCGCCCCCTGCGGGGACACCAGCTTGACGTCGATTGACTGCAGAGTCTCTACCGCATGGCCAATCCCGCCGGCGGCGTGGATCACCCCCACCAGCAGCACGATCGTGCCGATCAGCATCACCATGCCCTGCATGGTATCGTTGAGCACGCTGGCGCGAAAGCCGCCATAGGCGGTATACAGCGCGATGCTGATGCCGAAGATCAGCAGACCGGTATCGTAGGGAATACCCGCAGCCGTCTCCAGCAGGCGGGCGCCGCCGATAAACTGGACGGTCATGGCGCCAACGAAGGCTACCAGCAGGCTCAGGCTGGCCAGCCAGACCAGCAGACGGCTCTGGTAGCGCGCAAACAGCATGTCATTGAGGGTGACGGCATTATAACGACGCGCAAGGATGGCGAATTTTTTTCCCAGTACGCCCAGCGACAGCCAGATGGCGGGGAGCTGGATCATCGCCAGCAGCACCCATCCCAGGCCGTATTTATAGGCGGCGCCGGGTCCGCCGATAAATGAGCTGGCGCTGATATAGGTGGCGGTTAGCGTCATGGCCAGCACGAAGCCGCCCATCGAGCGGCTGCCGAGAAAGTACTCATTAAGAAAGCTTCCTGAGGCGCGTTTTCTCATGGCGTAAAGGGATAAGCCGAACACCACCACCAGATAGGCGATCAGGGGAATAATGACCTCAAACTGCATCATCGTCCTCCAGAGGAATGTCGCGGAAAACCAGTTTGACCATCGCCCAGCACAGCAGAATAAACAGCAGCGGAACCAGCAGGCAGGCCATTTCAAACCAGTGGGGCAGGCCGGTAAAACCGATAGCCACCCCCGGCAGATAGGCGGCGGCCAGCCAGGCGGCAAGATAGAGAAGGGTCAGCCACAGCGCCCAGCGCGCTTCTTTGTGGGCCTGAACAAAGCGTTTGTCCATTTTTTGTCCCTTGAGGATAAAGAAAGCGGGGATTGTACCGCATGGTATAGATGAGGAGAGAGAAAAAGAAAAAAGGCCGGAAAATCCGGCCTTTTGCTGAGAGAGCAGAATTATTTTTCCTGCAAGCCGAGTTTTTTCTCCAGATAGTGGATGTTGGTGCCACCATGCTGGAAGTTCTCGTCGCTCATAATACGCATCTGCAGATCGACGTTGGTCTTGATGCCATCGATGATCAGCTCCTGCAGCGCATTCTTCATGCGGGCAATCGCCACGTCACGGCTTTCGCCGTAGCAGATCAGTTTGCCGATCATGGAGTCATAGTACGGCGGTACGGTGTAGCCGGCGTAAATATGGGACTCCCAGCGCACGCCAAAGCCGCCCGGCGCGTGGAAACGGGTAATTTTACCCGGGCTCGGCAGGAAGGTGTTCGGGTCTTCGGCGTTGATACGGCATTCCACCGCATGGCCGCGAACCACCACTTCATCCTGCTTGATGGACAGCGGCTGGCCGGCTGCGATACGCAGCTGCTCTTTGATCAGGTCAACGCCGGTGATCATTTCAGTTACCGGATGCTCTACCTGGATACGGGTGTTCATTTCAATGAAGTAGAACTCGCCGTTTTCGAACAGGAACTCAAAGGTACCCGCCCCGCGGTAGCCGATATCGACACAGGCTTTCGCGCAACGCTCGCCGATGTAGCGACGCAGTTCCGGAGTGATGCCCGGCGCCGGCGCTTCTTCGACCACTTTCTGGTGACGACGCTGCATGGAGCAGTCACGTTCAGCCAGATAGATAGCGTTGCCCTGACCGTCCGCCAGTACCTGAATTTCAATGTGACGTGGGTTTTCCAGGTATTTCTCCATGTAGACCATATCGTTGTTGAAAGCCGCTTTGGCTTCCGCTTTGGTCATGGAGATGGACTGGGCCAGTTCAGCGTCGCTGCGCACAACGCGCATACCGCGACCGCCGCCGCCGCCGGAGGCCTTGATGATCACCGGATAGCCGATGCGTTTAGCATGGGCGCGGTTAGCGTCCATGTCGTCGGTCAGCGGGCCGTCAGAACCGGGTACGGTCGGGACGCCGGCTTTTTTCATGGCGGTGATCGCGGACACTTTGTCGCCCATCAGGCGGATAGTGTCGGCTTTCGGGCCGATGAAGATAAAGCCGGAGCGCTCAACCTGCTCAGCAAAGTTGGCGTTCTCGGAGAGGAAGCCATACCCCGGGTGAATCGCTACCGCGCCGGTGATCTCAGCGGCGCTGATGATAGCTGGGATGTTCAGATAGCTTTTTACGGACGGAGCCGGACCGATACAGACCGTCTCATCCGCTAACAATACGTGTTTTAGATCGCGATCCGCGGTGGAATGCACAGCAACGGTCTTGATGCCCAGTTCTTTACAGGCACGAAGGATGCGCAGTGCGATCTCGCCACGGTTAGCGATGACAATTTTATCCAGCATGTTCGCCTCGTTACTCGATAACTACCAGCGGCTCGTCGAATTCTACCGGTTGGCCGCTTTCGATCAGAATGGCTTTCACCACGCCGGCTTTGTCGGCTTCGATCTGGTTCATCATTTTCATCGCTTCGACGATGCACAGGGTGTCGCCCACGTTAACTTTCTGGCCAACTTCCACAAACGCTTTCGCGTCCGGGCTTGGCGTACGATAGAAAGTACCAACCATCGGGGAACGTACGATGTGACCACTGATTTCCGCTTTTGCCGGCGCTTCTGCTGCTGCAGCTGGCGCGGCAGCCGCGGCGGCAGGTGCCTGAGGCTGCATCATCGGCGCAGCATAAGCCTGCTGCATAACCGGATAGCTTGCGGCCGGTGCAGAGCGGCTGATGCGAACAGACTCTTCGCCTTCAGAAATTTCCAGTTCGGAGATACCTGATTCTTCAACCAGCTCGATCAGTTTTTTAATCTTACGAATATCCATGAGTGGGTTCCGTACTCTTTGTTTAGTGTGATTGTGACAGGCGTTTTACCGCCGTCTGTAAAGCGTATGAATAGCCGTCCGCCCCCAGTCCGCAGATGACGCCAGCGGCGACATCTGACAGATACGAATGCTGGCGGAAGGGTTCGCGTGCATGCACATTGCTCAGGTGAATCTCGATAAACGGGATGTTCACGGCAAGCAAAGCGTCACGGATTGCTACGCTGGTATGCGTGAACGCGGCCGGATTAATCAGGATATAGTCCACGTTGTCTTTAGCCTGATGAATTCGGTCGATTAACGCATGCTCCGCGTTGGACTGCAGGTGATCCAGGCTCACATTCAGCGCCGCCGCTTCAGATGTTAAATGGTTAACAATCTCCGCCAGCGTGAGCGGACCATACTTCTCAGGCTCGCGGGTACCGAGCATGTTAATGTTTGGACCATTCAAAAGCAAAATGCGAAACTTCTTTGCCATCGTGTGGCGATCTCCTGCCATTTTCGGGTAAAAAACAACATATACCTTCAATGCGCCCTTGTCACCTTTTCAGGGTCAGAAAACCCCGTCAGGAAAGCCAAAGTCGCACATTATAACGATTTCGTAGCAATTGGCAGCTAAATACTGGTCTTATCAGGGAAGATTATCAACCGCTATCTTAAAAAGAGTCGCGGTTGATAAAGGATCTGCGGGAAACTGCACATTACGGGATTCAGCGCCACCACTGGCGGAACTTCTTGTAACGCCATGCCAGCAGCGCCACTGCCAGCAGGGCATAAATGATGGGCTGCGGCGAGAGGATCTTCACTGACCACAGGTAGTGAATCGGCGCGAGGATCGCCACCAGATAGACGAAGTTGTGTAAAAGTTGCCAGCGGCGGCCCAGTTTTCGCTGCATCGCCTGCGTCGACGTCACCGCCAGCGCCAGCAGGATCGCCCAGCTGACCATGCCTAACGTCAGATAGGGGCGGTTGATAATCTCCGAGCCCAGCAGCGCCAGATTGTTAATGCCCAGCTCCAGCAGGGTATAGCTGGTCAGGTGCAGCGTCGCCCAGGCGAAACACCATAAACCTAACAGGCGACGAACGCGAATCAATAATGGTTGTTTCGCATAGCGCGCCAGCGGGGAGACCAGCAGCGTCGCCAGCAGAAACTTCAGCGCCATCCTGCCGGTAAAATGCTGGATATCCTTGGCCGGATCGGCGCTAAAGTAGCCCTGATGTCCGGCCCAGAATAGCCAGACCAGCGGCAAAATACCCGCCAGATGAAGTAAAACCTTCAGCCAGGCGATCTGTTTGACGGTGAAACGCACTAGAAGTTCTCCCGCAGATTCATGCCGCGATACAACGACGCCACCTCGTCGGCATAGCCGTTAAACAGCAGGGTTGGCTGACGCTTGACATCGAGTACGCCGCCGGCGCCGATAAACCGCTCGCTGGCCTGCGACCAGCGGGGGTGATCGACGTGCGGATTGACGTTGGCGAAGAAGCCGTATTCGTCCGGTGCCGCCAGGTTCCAGGTGGTCGGCGGCCGCTCGCGGGTCAGTTCAATGCTGACGATGGATTTAATGCCTTTGAAACCGTACTTCCACGGCACAGTAAGGCGGACCGGCGCGCCATTTTGCGGCGGCAGCGCTTTGCCATACACCCCGACGGTGAGCAGCGTCAGCGGATGCATCGCTTCATCCAGCCGCAGCCCCTCCACGTAAGGGTAAGCCAGCCCCCCGCCGATAAACCGATCTTTCTGCCCGGGCATTTGATCCGGAGCATAGAGGGTTTTGAAGGCCACATAGCGCGCATTGCTGGTGGGCTCCACCAGCGCCAACAGCTTATGCAGCGGGAAGCCGACCCAGGGGACCACCATCGACCAGGCTTCCACGCAGCGCATACGATAAATACGCTCTTCCAGCGGGAAGCGTTTGGTCAGATCGTCATGGTCGAGAGTCAGCGGCTTCGCCACCTCACCGCCGATGGTCAATGTCCAGGGATCGGTGCGCAGGCTACCCGCGTTCGCCGCCGGATCGGCTTTATCGAGGCCGAATTCATAAAAGTTATTGTAGCCGGAGACTTTATCTTCCGGGGTAAGCGTCAGCTTAGCCTGCCATTCAGCGGGTTTAGCAAAGTCCAGGGCTTTGCCCGCCGGGGCTGGCGGACGGTCGTGGCCTTTAAACCAGTCCAGCAGGTCGGCCTGCGCGGCGGCGGGAAGCGAAAGGGCGGTCGCGCTGATGCCCAGCATTTTCAGTACCTGGCGCCGCTGGAGCATAAAAACGGATTCGGCCGTGACGTCGGCTTCCGTCAGTTTTTTTCTTTTCATGGTGTCCTCCGTCATGCGTTTCCTTAAGCATGACGGAGGCGGCGATGAATCGCGAATATGTCACGAAAAATTGCACATTAGGAGCATGAGCCGCCGCCGAAGCAGGGGCGCGGTCGTCCAGGAATCATCGGAAAGTGGCGCAAGACGTTTCCTTTACCGCGCCTGACCCGGCATCTTTAGCAGGGAAAAAAGCGGACGGGAGGCTGGCAGGACGTAAAATCGGCAATAATGTGCGCCGCTGGCGCGGGTTTGCCATCCAGCGTCTAAAATTAAAGCGCTTCTGGCGCAGGCCGCAGGCGGGCGGCGATTGGCAAATTTTTTCTGCCGACTATACTCGCTATCGGCATACTTTCGCCGATAATACGCATTCCATTGCCAGACTCGCCATCTTTGATAGTATGCGTCGCGCTTTAAAAGGTTAATGCTAGCGTCAAGGCGCGCGCCGGCACGGGAGCCTGATGGTTCATCGGGCAGTCATTCACTCGCGGAGTTAACACAGGGATGCGATTAACGACGAAGTTCTCAGCCTTTATCACGCTGCTAACTAGCCTGACCATCTTTGTCACGCTGATTGGCGCTTCGCTGAGTTTTTACAACGGCATTGAGAACAAGGTCGAAAACCGGGTTCAGGCGGTGGCGACCATGCTGGATAACCGGCTCATCACCACCTCTTTTGATAAGCTTGAGCCGCAGCTGGATGAGCTGATGACGCCGATAGAGATCGTGCATATCGATTTCATGCTTAACGGTAAACCGCTCTACAGCCACTCCCGAACCGACAGCTATCGCCCGCTTGGCAGTCATGAGCAATTCCGTGAGATCACGGTCCCGTCGTTGAAACATCCCGGTATCTCTCTGCATCTGGTCTACGTTGACCCGATGGTGAACTATTTCCGTTCGCTGTCGATTACCGCCCCGCTGTCGATCTCCATCGGCTTCATGGTGGTGATTATTTTCTTCGCCGTCCGCTGGATCCGCCGCCAGCTGGCGGGTCAGGAGCTGCTTGAGCTTCGTTCCACGCGTATCCTGAGCGGCGAGCGCGGGCCGCAGGTGCGCGGCTCAGTCTATGAATGGCCTGCCAGCACCAGTAGCGCGCTGGATATGCTGCTGTCGGAGCTGCAGTTTGCCAGCGATCAGCGCAGCCGGATGGATACGCTGATTCGCTCCTATGCGGCACAGGATTCTAAAACCGGGCTGAATAATCGCCTGTTTTTTGACAATCAGCTGGCCACGCTGCTGGAAGATCAGGAGAAGGTGGGGGCGTACGGCATCGTGATGATGATCCGTCTACCGGAGTTTGATCTGCTACGGGACAACTGGGGGCGGGCAGCGGCCGAAGAACATTACTTCACGCTTATCAACCTGCTCTCTACCTTTATTATGCGTTACCCTGGCGCGCTGCTGGCGCGCTATCACCGTAGCGACTTCGCCGTGCTGCTGCCGCACCGCACGTTAAAAGAGGCGGATAGTATCGCCGGGCTGCTGCTGAAGGCCATGGACGCGCTGCCTCCGACGCGGATCCTCGATCGTGACGATATGATGCATATCGGCATCTGTTCTTTCCGCAGCGGACAATCGGCGGCGCAAGTGATGGAACATGCAGAAGCGGCAACGCGCAACGCGGTGCTGCAGGGCAGCAACAGCTGGTCGGTCTATGACGATACCCTTCCGGAGAAAGGCCGCGGCAACGTTCGCTGGCGGACGCTGATCGAACAGATGCTGAGCCGCGGCGGGCCGCGGTTGTACCAGAAGCCCGCCGTCACCCGCGACGGTCGGGTGCATCACCGTGAACTGATGTCGCGGATGTACGACGGTAAAGAAGAGGTGATTGCCGCCGAGTACATGCCGATGGTGCTGCAGTTTGGCCTGGCGGAGGAGTATGACCGCCTGCAGGTGACGCGCCTGCTGCCGTTTTTAGGCTTCTGGCCCGAGGAGAATCTGGCGCTGCAGCTGTCGGTGGAGTCGCTGATCCGTCCGCGTTTCCAGCGCTGGCTGCGTGATGCTCTAATGCAGTGTGAAAAATCGCAGCGTCAACGGATTATTTTTGAACTTGCTGAGGCAGATGTTTGTCAATATATCGGCCGTCTGCAGCCGGTTATGCGGTTGGTTAACGCGCTTGGCGTTCGGGTGGCGGTGGTTCAGGCAGGGTTAACCCTGGTGGGAACCAGCTGGATCAAGCAGCTGGATGCGGAGCTGATCAAACTGCATCCGGGCCTGGCGCGCAACATCGAAAAGCGCAGCGAGAACCAGCTGCTGGTGCAAAGCCTGGTGGAAGCCTGTAAAGGCATGCCTATGCAAGTTTTTGCGACGGGCGTACGCAGCCGCAGCGAGTGGCTGGTACTGTCCCAATGCGGTGTCACGGGCGGGCAGGGGGAATTTTTTGCCGCCTCACAGCCACTTGACACAAATGTGAAAAAATATTCGCAAAGATACTCGGTTTGATCTGCCGTTTAGCGTGATTTCACGTAGAATAACGCGCGCCATCGTGAAGGGGGTGTGCTTGTCTACCTGCCGGATCATCGCAATGTAAATGCCAGTGACCCTCCTTTGACAGGTTACAAATTCAGGCGTGGAGCGCTGCTGAAGATTTCAGCAATGAACGGAGTCGGAAAAATTTGTAACAAAGGAAATGAACTGCACTAATTTTCACCGCAGCAGGTGATTTTTGCGCCTTGTCGCTGCTGCGTGTGGTTGGTAAAGTAAGCGGATTTTGTTTTCCGCCCCAGCTTTCAGGATTATCCCTTAGTATGTTAAAAAAATTTCGTGGCATGTTTTCCAATGACCTGTCCATTGACCTGGGTACCGCGAATACCCTTATTTACGTAAAAGGACAAGGCATCGTATTGAATGAGCCTTCCGTGGTGGCCATTCGTCAGGATCGTGCCGGATCGCCGAAAAGCGTCGCCGCCGTGGGTCATGAAGCGAAGCAGATGCTCGGCCGTACCCCGGGTAATATCGCGGCGATTCGCCCGATGAAGGACGGCGTTATCGCTGACTTCTTCGTGACGGAAAAGATGCTGCAGCACTTTATCAAACAAGTGCACAGCAACAGCTTTATGCGCCCGAGCCCGCGCGTACTGGTCTGCGTGCCGGTTGGCGCCACCCAGGTTGAGCGTCGCGCTATCCGTGAATCCGCGCAGGGCGCTGGCGCTCGCGAAGTGTTCCTGATTGAAGAACCGATGGCGGCCGCGATCGGCGCTGGCCTGCCGGTTTCTGAAGCGACCGGTTCCATGGTGGTGGATATCGGCGGCGGTACCACCGAGGTAGCGGTTATCTCCCTGAACGGCGTGGTTTACTCTTCTTCCGTGCGTATCGGCGGCGACCGCTTCGACGAAGCCGTCATCAATTACGTGCGTCGTAACTACGGCTCTCTAATCGGTGAAGCGACCGCTGAGCGTATCAAACATGAAATCGGTTCGGCTTACCCGGGCGATGAAGTGCGTGAAATTGAAGTGCGCGGCCGTAACCTGGCGGAAGGCGTTCCACGCGGCTTCACCCTGAACTCAAACGAAATTCTTGAAGCGCTGCAGGAGCCGCTGACCGGCATCGTGAGCGCGGTCATGGTTGCCCTTGAGCAGTGCCCGCCGGAACTGGCGTCTGATATCTCCGAGCGCGGGATGGTTCTCACCGGCGGTGGTGCGCTGCTGCGCAACCTGGACCGTCTGTTAATGGAAGAAACCGGTATTCCAGTCGTGGTTGCTGAAGATCCGCTGACCTGCGTAGCGCGTGGCGGCGGCAAGGCGCTGGAAATGATCGACATGCACGGCGGCGACCTGTTTAGCGAAGAGTAGTCAGCCTGAAGGTCCGGGGTGGCTTCCGCGCTGCCCCAGGTCTTTACTGACACGAGAATACGCATAGCCTATGAAGCCAATTTTTAGCCGTGGCCCCTCGCTACAGATTCGCCTTATTCTGGCGGTGCTGGTGGCGCTTGGCGTGATTATCGCCGACAGCCGCCTGGGTACGTTCAGTCAAATCAGAACGTACATGGATACAGCCGTCAGCCCTTTCTACTTTGTCTCTAATGGTCCCCGGGAACTGCTCGACAGCGTATCGCAGACGCTGGCTACCCGTGACCAGCTCGAACTGGAAAACCGCGCGCTGCGTCAGGAGCTGTTGCTGAAAAACAGCGATCTGCTGATGCTGGGCCAGTACAAGCAGGAGAATGCGCGCCTGCGTGAACTGCTTGGCTCGCCGCTGCGCCAGGACGAGCAAAAAATGGTGACCCAGGTCATCTCAACGGTCAACGACCCCTACAGCGATCAGGTGGTTATTGATAAGGGCAGCGTCAACGGCGTCTACGAAGGCCAGCCGGTTATCAGTGATAAAGGCGTGGTGGGGCAGGTCGTAGCCGTGGCGAAAATGACCAGCCGGGTACTGCTGATCTGTGATGCCACCCATGCGTTGCCGATCCAGGTCCTGCGGAACGATATTCGCGTCATTGCCGCCGGTAACGGCTGCACCGACGACCTCCAGCTTGAGCATCTGCCGGCAAATACCGATATTCGCGTCGGCGATGTGCTGGTGACCTCCGGTCTGGGCGGTCGTTTCCCGGAAGGGTACCCGGTTGGGGTTGTCTCTTCAGTGAAACTGGACACCCAGCGCGCCTACACGGTGATCCAGGCGCGTCCGACGGCCGGTCTGCAGCGTTTGCGCTATCTGCTGCTGCTGTGGGGCGCCGATCGCAATGGCGCTAACCCGATGACCCCGGAAGAGGTCCATCGGGTGGCTAACGAACGCCTGATGCAGATGATGCCGCAGGTGTTGCCTGCGCCGGATGCGATGGGGCCGCAGATGCCGGCGCCCGCCACCGGGCTGACGCCGTCTCAGCCGTCGCAGCCTGCAGGGGGGCAATAGTGGCAAGTTACCGTAGCCAGGGACGCTGGGTTATCTGGCTCTCGTTTCTTATCGCGCTATTGCTGCAAATTATGCCCTGGCCGGCGGACATCAGCGTTTTCCGGCCCAACTGGGTATTATTGATCCTGCTGTACTGGATCCTCGCGCTGCCGCACCGGGTGAATGTGGGAACGGGCTTCGTGATGGGGGCTATTCTTGATCTCATCAGCGGCTCGACGCTGGGCGTTCGCGCGCTGTCCTTAAGCATCGTCGCCTATCTGGTGGCGCTGAAGTATCAGCTGTTCCGTAACCTGGCGCTGTGGCAACAGGCGCTGGTGGTCATGCTGTTATCCCTCGCCGTGGATATCATTGTTTTCTGGGCAGAGTTTTTAGTGATCAACGTCTCTTTCCGTCCGGAAGTATTCTGGAGTAGTGTAGTAAACGGTATCCTCTGGCCATGGCTCTTCCTGCTGATGCGTAAAGTGCGTCAGCAATTTGCAGTGCAATAAGGTTGATATGACAACTCTGTATCTTGCTTCTGGTTCCCCGCGTCGGCAGGAACTGCTGACTCAGCTTGGTCTCGCGTTTGAGCGTCTGGTTCCTGGTATCGAGGAGCAGCGCCAGCCGCAGGAGAGCGCGCAGCACTATGTCGTGCGCCTGGCGCGCGAAAAGGCGCAGGCCGGAGTGGCGCTGGCATCGCGGGATTTGCCGGTTTTGGGAGCGGATACGATTGTTATTTTGAACGGCGAAGTGCTGGAAAAACCGCGCGACGCCGAACACGCTGCAGCGATGCTGCGCCTGCTTTCCGGCCAAACCCATCAGGTCATGACCGCGGTGGCGCTGGCGGATAAGCAGCAGACGCTGGATTGCTTGGTGGTCACGGAAGTGACCTTCCGGCCGCTCAGCGAGCAGGATATCGCCGATTATGTGGCCAGCGGCGAGCCTTTAGATAAAGCAGGTGCATACGGTATTCAAGGGTTGGGTGGCTGTTTCGTCAGGAAGATTAATGGCAGCTATCACGCCGTAGTCGGCTTACCGCTGGTGGAAACGTATGAGTTGCTCAGTAACTTTAACTCACTGCGTAAAGAAAAGGGATAAAGATGACGGCTGAATTATTAGTGAACGTAACGCCATCCGAAACGCGCGTTGCGTATATTGATGGCGGTATTCTGCAGGAAATCCATATTGAGCGTGAAGCGCGACGCGGAATAGTAGGCAATATCTACAAAGGTCGTGTTAGCCGAGTGCTGCCGGGAATGCAGGCGGCTTTTGTAGATATTGGTCTGGATAAGGCGGCGTTCCTCCACGCCTCCGATATCATGCCGCATACCGAGTGCGTTGCCGGTGAAGAGCAAAAGCAGTTTACCGTGCGCGATATTTCGGAGCTGGTGCGCCAGGGCCAGGACCTGATGGTCCAGGTGGTTAAAGATCCGCTCGGTACCAAAGGCGCGCGTCTGACCACCGATATTACCCTGCCTTCCCGCTATCTGGTCTTTATGCCGGGCGCCTCCCACGTGGGGGTCTCTCAGCGCATTGAAAGCGAAGCCGAGCGCGAGCGGCTGAAAAAGGTCGTGGCAGAGTACTGCGACGAGCAGGGCGGATTTATCATTCGCACCGCCGCGGAAGGCGTTCACGAGCAAGAGATGGCCGCCGATGCCGCCTATCTTAAGCGCGTATGGACCAAGGTGATGGAGCGCAAAAAGCGCAACCAGACCCGCTATCAGCTGTACGGCGAGCTGGCCCTGGCTCAGCGCGTGCTGCGTGATTTTGCCGACGCGCATCTCGACCGGATTCGCGTCGACTCGCGGCTGACCTACGAGGCGCTGCTCGAATTTACCGCCGAATATATCCCGGAAATGACCAGCAAGCTGGAACACTACAGCGGCCGTCAGCCGATATTCGATCTCTTTGACGTTGAGAACGAAATTCAGCGCGCGCTGGAGCGTAAAGTCGAGCTCAAGTCCGGGGGGTATCTGATCATCGACCAGACCGAGGCGATGACCACCATCGATATCAACACCGGGGCGTTTGTTGGGCATCGCAATCTTGACGATACTATCTTCAATACCAATATCGAAGCCACCCAGGCGATAGCCCGCCAGCTGCGTTTGCGTAATCTCGGCGGCATTATCATCATTGATTTCATCGACATGAACAATGAAGACCATCGCCGGCGGGTGTTGCACTCCCTGGAGCAGGCCCTCAGTAAAGACCGAGTGAAGACCAGCATCAACGGTTTCTCCCAGTTGGGTCTGGTGGAGATGACCCGTAAACGCACCCGCGAAAGCGTGGAGCATGTGCTGTGCAACGAATGCCCGACCTGCCACGGACGCGGAACGGTAAAGTCCGTGGAAACGGTATGCTATGAGATTATGCGTGAGATCGTTCGCGTGCATCATGCTTATGATTCCGATCGCTTCCTGGTCTATGCTTCCCCTGCGGTGGCGGAAACCCTGAAAGGGGAAGAGTCGCATGCGCTGGCGGAAGTGGAGATCTTTGTCGGCAAGCAGGTGAAAGTACAAATTGAGCCGCTCTATAATCAAGAGCAGTTCGATGTGGTTATGATGTAAGACACTGCGTCATTGTGCGGCTGACAAGGAGAGAGGCGTGAGGCGACTGCCCGGGATTTTATTGCTCACCGTGGCAACACTGATTGTTATCGTCGCGCTGCTGGTGAGTGGCTTGCGTCTCGTGTTGCCGCAGCTCGATGCCTGGCGTCCGCAGCTGCTGGAGAAGATCTCCTCTCTCACCGGCACGCCGGTGGATGCCTCGCAGATCGCCGCCAGCTGGCAAACTTTTGGCCCAACATTAGATGTCCGCGATATTCATGTCGGGCTGAAAGATGGTGGGACAATGGCGGTCAAGCGCGTGACCCTGGCGCTGGACGTCTGGCAGAGTCTGTTGCATATGCGCTGGCAGTTTCGCGATCTCACCTTCTGGCAGCTGCAGATCCATACCAATACCCCTATTCAGACCAATGACGGCGGCGAAAGCCTGAAAACCGACCGCGTCAGCGATCTCTTTTTACGTCAGTTCGACCACTTTACTCTGCGCGACAGTCATCTGAGCTTCCTGACTATTTCCGGTCAGCGGGCGGAGCTGGCGGTCCCGCAGCTGACCTGGCTTAACGGCAGGAACCGTCACCGCGCCGAGGGGCAGCTCAGCCTTTCCAGTCTCACCGGCCAGCATGGCGTCATGCAGGTGCGGATGGATCTCCGCGATGAGGATGGCCTGCTGAACAAAGGCCGGGTCTGGCTGCAGGCTGACGATATTGACGTCAAGCCCTGGCTGGGCCGCTGGATGCAGGACAATATCGCCCTGAAAAGCGCCCGCTTCAGCCTCGAAGGCTGGATGACCATTGAAAAAGGCGATGTGGCCAGCGGCGACGTATGGCTGAAAAAAGGGGGCGCCAGCTGGCAGGGGGATAGCGAGGTTCATCACCTGTCAGTGGATAACCTGACGGCGCATCTCTCCCATGACAAGCAGAGCTGGGGCTTCTACATTCCCGATACGCGGATCGCGATCGACGATAAACCCTGGCCAAGCGGCGCGCTGGCGATGGCGTGGATCCCAGCGCAGGATGTCGGTGGCGACGGTCATCAGCGTAGCGATGAATTACGTATTCGCGCCAGCAACTTAGCCCTCAGCGGTCTGAGCGGACTGCAGCCGTTTGCCGATAAGCTGGCGCCTTCATTGGGCGAACTCTGGCGCACCACGCAGCCCAGCGGCAAAATCAACCTGCTGGCTCTCGATATTCCCCTGCAGGCGACGGAGAAAACGCGCTTTCAGGCGCAGTGGAGCGATCTGGCGTGGAAGCAGTGGAAACTCCTGCCGGGAGCGGAACACTTTTCCGGCAGCCTGAATGGCAGCGTTGAGCATGGGGAACTGCGCGCGCGCATGACGAAGGCGCTGATGCCGTATACCGGTGTTTTCCGGGCCCCGCTGGAGATCGCCGCTGGCGAAGCCACCCTCAGCTGGGTGAAAAATGACAAAGGGTTTATGCTTGATGGCCGCGATATTGACGTGCAGGCGACGGGGGTACGCGCCCGCGGCGGCTTCCGCTATCTGCAACCGCAGGGGGACGATCCCTGGCTGGGCATTCTGGCGGGGATCAGCACCAACGATGGCGGCCAGGCGTGGCGTTACTTCCCGGAAAACCTGATGGGCAAAGCGCTGGTGGACTATCTCAGCGGCGCGATAAAAGCCGGACAGGCACGCGATGCGACGCTGGTGTATGGCGGCAACCCACATCTGTTCCCGTATCCGCACAACGAAGGACAGTTCCAGGTTTACGTCCCGCTGAAGAATGCCACTTTCGCTTTTCAACCGGACTGGCCGGCGCTGACCGGGTTGAATATCGACCTTAATTTTATCAACAGCGGCCTGTGGATGCGGGCGGAGAAAGCGATGCTCGGCAACGTAACCGCCAGCAATCTCGATGCCGCGATCCCGGATTATGCGCAGGAAAAACTGCTGATTGATGCCGATATCAAAGGCCCGGGGAAAGAGGTGGGACCTTATTTCAACACCACGCCGCTGAAAGAGACCCTGGGAGCGGCGCTGGATTCCCTGCAGCTGGATGGTGATGTAAGCGCTCGCTTACATCTGAACATTCCCCTCGATGGCGAAATGACCACCGCGAAAGGCGATGTGCATCTGCAGAATAACGATCTGTTTATCAAGCCGTTAGATACCACGCTGCAGAATCTGAGCGGTAATTTCAGCTTTGTGAATGGCGATCTTAATAGTCAAACGTTGAGCGCGACCTGGTTTAATCAGCCGCTGAACCTCAATTTTTCCACCCGCGAAGGCGAAAAAGCGTTTCTGGTGGATGTCGGGATGAACGCCAGCTGGCAACCGTCGCGCACCGGGCTGCTGCCGAAAGCGGTTAATGAGGCGCTGAGCGGTAGCGTTCCGTGGGAGGGTAAAGTCGCTATCGAACTGCCGTACCATGGCAATGCCAGCTATAAGGTTGATATCAATGGCGATCTGAAGAATGTGAGCAGTCACTTACCTTCACCGGTCAACAAGCCCGCTGGCGAACCCCTGCCGGTCAAAATTAACGTTGCCGGCGGTCTGAGCAGCTTCGACCTGACCGGATCCGTTGGCGCGAAGAATCATATCAACAGCCGCTGGTTGCTGAACCGTAAGCTGACGCTGGACAGAGCGATCCTCACGACGGACAGCAAAGGACCCTCTCCGCTGCCCGACCAGCCCGGCGTTGAGCTCAATCTGCCGCCGATGGATGGCGCGCAGTGGCTGGCGCTGTTCCAGAAGGGCGCGGCGAATGAAGTCAGCAGCAGCGTCCTCTTTCCACCGCGCATTGTGCTGCGTACGCCGTCGCTGGCGCTGGCCGGCCAGCAATGGAACAACCTGAGTCTGATGTCGCAGCCGGTCACCGGCGGTTCACAGGTTGAGGCGCAGGGGCGCGAGATCAACGCCACCCTGACGATGCGCGACAATGCCCCGTGGCTGGCAAATGTGCGTTATCTCTATTTCAACCCGGCCAGCGCCAGCGGCAAGGGCGGAACGGAGAACGTGGCCCCGCAGGCGGAGACGCGGCTGGATTTCCACGGTTGGCCCGATCTGCAGCTGCGCTGCGCGGAATGCTGGCTGTGGGGGCAAAAATATGGCCGTATCGACGGCGATGTAGCGATCAAGGGCGATACCTTAACGCTCTCCAACGGACTGGTGGATACCGGGTTTGGCCGGCTGACGACCGACGGCGTGTGGGTTAACGCCCCTTCCGGGGTGCGCACCTCGCTGAAAGGCAGACTGCATGGCAATAAAACGAATGAATTTGCGGATTTCTTTGGCGTTTCCACACCGGTGAAGGATTCGCCGTTTGATATCGACTACGATCTGCACTGGCGCGCGCCGCCCTGGTCACCCGATGTCGCGTCGCTCAATGGGATCATTAAAAGCCACCTCGGCAAGGGTCAGTTTACCGACCTGAGTACCGGACACGCAGGCCAGCTGCTGCGTTTGCTGAGCGTCGATGCCCTGCTGCGCAAACTGCGCTTCGACTTCAGCGATACCTTTAGCGAAGGATTTTACTTCGACTCGATTAACAGTACGGCCTGGATTAAGGATGGTGTACTGCATACCGATGATACGCTGGTGGATGGCCTGGAGGCGGACATTGCCATGAAAGGGTCGGTTGATCTGGTGCGTCGTCATCTGGACCTGCAGGCGGTGGTGGCGCCGGAGATCTCCGCGACCGTCGGTGTGGCGGCGGCCTTCGCCGTCAACCCGATTGTCGGCGCGGCGGTGTTTGCCGCCAGCAAGGTGCTGGGGCCGCTGTGGAACAAAGTCTCGATACTGCGCTATCGCATCACCGGCCCGATTGACCAGCCGCAGATCAATGAAGTGCTGCGCCAGGCGCGCAGCAACAAAAAGCAATGATTTGACGATTGCCGGGAATTGCCGCAATCTCAATAGATAGCCTTCTGTATTTCCGCCTGTCAGGCGGCAACAAACGAGTAGCATAACGATGAGTCTGAACCTGGTAAGTGAACAATTACTGTCGGCAAATGGCCTGAATCATCAGGACCTGTTTGCCATTCTTGGTCAACTGACCGAGCGCCGCCTCGATTACGGCGATCTCTATTTTCAGTCGAGCTATCACGAATCCTGGGTTCTGGAAGACAGCATCATTAAAGATGGGTCGTACAATATCGACCAGGGCGTAGGCGTGCGCGCCGTCAGCGGCGAAAAAACGGGCTTTGCCTACGCTGACCAGATCAGCAAGCTGGCGCTGGAGCAGAGCGCCCAGGCGGCGCGGACCATTGTGCGCGAGACTGGCAATGGCAAAGTACAGACCCTCGGCGCCGTAGAGCACAGCGCCCTCTATACCAGCATCGACCCGCTGCAGAGTATGAGCCGGGAAGAGAAGCTGGATATTCTCCGCCGGGTAGACAAAGTCGCCCGCGCGGCGGACCAGCGCGTGCAGGAGGTTTCGGCCAGCCTGAGCGGGGTCTATGAGCTGATTCTGGTGGCCGCCACCGACGGCACTCTGGCCGCCGACGTTCGTCCGCTGGTGCGCCTCTCGGTCAGCGTGCTGGTGGAAGAGGACGGCAAACGCGAGCGCGGCAGCAGCGGCGGCGGCGGGCGTTTTGGCTATGACTATTTCCTCGCCTCTCAGGAGGGCGAAGTACGGGCCGACGCCTGGGCGAAAGAAGCGGTGCGCATGGCGCTGGTTAACCTCTCGGCGGTCGCCGCCCCGGCGGGGATGCTGCCGGTGGTGCTCGGCGCCGGCTGGCCTGGCGTCCTGCTGCACGAAGCGGTCGGTCACGGCCTGGAAGGCGATTTCAACCGTCGCGGCACCTCGGTCTTTAGCGGCCATATGGGGGAATTAGTCGCCTCTGAGCTGTGCACCGTCGTGGACGACGGCACCATCGTCGACCGTCGTGGCTCGGTGGCCATCGATGACGAAGGAACGCCGGGTCAATACAATGTGCTGATCGAAAACGGCATCCTGAAAGGCTACATGCAGGATAAACTCAATGCGCGTCTGATGGGCGTCGCGCCGACCGGCAACGGCCGCCGTGAATCCTATGCCCATCTGCCGATGCCGCGTATGACCAACACCTATATGCTGGCGGGCCAGTCCACGCCGCAGGAGATTATCGAGTCGGTGGACTACGGTATCTTCGCGCCTAACTTCGGCGGCGGGCAGGTGGATATCACCTCCGGTAAGTTTGTCTTCTCCACCTCCGAGGCCTATCTGATCGAAAAAGGCAAGGTCACGAAGGCGGTGAAAGGCGCTACACTGATCGGCTCCGGGATTGAGACTATGCAGCAGATTTCGATGGTGGGTAACGATCTGCGTCTGGATAACGGCGTCGGCGTCTGTGGCAAAGAGGGCCAGAGCGTGCCGGTGGGCGTTGGCCAGCCGACCCTGAAGGTCGATAACCTCACCGTCGGCGGCACTGCCTGATCCTGAGCGGGTTCCCGGCGTCGCCGGGAACCGCTTCAGCGGGCGATCCCTCTGCCGTGCATCCCCTGATAGATCTTCGCCACGTCGACAAAATACTCCGTCAGATAATTGATACAGACCTGCACTTTCAGCGGCAGTTTATCCTTTTCGGTGTACAGGGCGTAGACCGGACGCGGATCGGACTGGTAGCTCGGCAGCAGGATCTCAAGCTCACCGCGATTGATCTCTTCGATCGCCCACATCAACGGCACATAGGCGATACCCACCCCGGCGGTCAGCCAGCGCACCAGCGTCATGGGGTCATTGGTCACAAAGCGCCCCTGCGGGGTCAGGCGGGTTGAGATCCCTTCCGGCGCGATAATGACAAACTCATTGTCCGGCCGCACGCTATATTCCAGCCAGGCATGCCCGGCAAGATCGGCCGGTTTCTCAGGATTGCCAGCCTGCGCCAGATAGCTTTTCGCGGCGCATAACACCATCGGCATTGAGCCCAGACGGCGGGAAAAAAGACTGGAATCCTGCAGGGCGCCCACGCGGATCACCACGTCAAGACCGTCGGCGATCAGGTCCGGCGCAGGTATGCCGGTGACCAGATTGACGGAGAGCCCGGGGTATTCTTTCAGCATTTTCGCCGTTATGCGCGCCAGAACATTCTGTGCCATAGTTGAAGAGCAGCCGATACGCAGCGTTCCGATAGGGGTGTTGTTAAATGCGTATAATTGCTCATGGACATCCTGTGCTTCAAACAGCATCCTACGGCAGCCCTGATAGTAAATTTTACCCGCTTCCGTTAAGCCAAGGCTGCGGGTGCTGCGGTTGAGCAGCTTCACCTGCAGTTCATCTTCCAGTTTGGCGACGGTCTGACTGATCGAGGAAACGCTCATCTGAAGCTGGCGGGCCGCTGCGGTGAAGGAACCTAATTCGACCACTTTGGCGAAAACGGACATGCGCTTTAATCGTTCCATTATTCACTCTGGCTTAAAAGTGATTTAGATCACACATTGTAGATAATGCGGCAATCGTTACGTTAATATATTGTTAGCTACATAATAAACGCATCTGCTCACTACCTGTACGCTTCTTATTCAAGGTCATCATGAGTCTGTTTCCTGTCATCGTGATTTTCGGCTTATCGTTTCCGCCGATCTTCTTCGAGTTGCTTTTGTCGCTGGCCATCTTCTGGCTGGTGCACCGATTGCTGGTTCCGACCGGCATTTACGATTTTGTCTGGCACCCTGCACTGTTTAATACGGCGCTATATTGCTGCCTTTTTTATTTGATATCGCGCTTGTTCGTTTGAGGTTGATGTGAAAACACTAACAAGAAATATCCTCCGTACCGCTATTACCGTGATACTGGTCATTTTGGCCTTCGTGGCGATTTTCCGCGCCTGGGTTTACTACACCGCCTCGCCGTGGACGCGGGATGCGCGCTTTAGCGCCGACATTGTGGCCATTGCTCCCGACGTCTCCGGGCTGATTTCCCAGGTAAACGTCAAGGATAACCAACTGGTTAAGAAAGACCAGGTATTGTTCGTTATTGACCAACCTCGTTACCAAAAAGCGCTGGCGCAGGCGGAAGCCGATGTCGCCTACTACCAGACCTTAGCCCAGGAAAAACGTGTCGAAGCCGGTCGGCGTAATAAGCTTGGCGTCCAGGCGATGTCGCGGGAAGAGATTGACCAGGCGAACAACGTGCTGCAGACCGTTGAGCATCAGCTGGCGAAAGCGGTGGCCAGCCGCGACCTGGCCAGACTGGACCTGCAGCGCACAGAGATTCGCGCCCCCGCGGATGGCTGGGTGACCAACCTTAACGTCTATACCGGGGAATTTATCACCCGCGGCTCCACGGCGGTGGCGCTGGTGAAAGAGAATACATTTTACGTCATGGCCTATCTGGAAGAGACTAAACTGGAAGGCGTCCGCCCTGGATACCGGGCGGAAATTACCCCGCTTGGCAGCAGCAAAACCATTAAAGGCACGGTGGACAGTATCGCTGCGGGGGTAACCAACGCCAGCAGCAGCAGCGACTCGAAAGGGATGGCTTCGGTGGATTCCAACCTTGAATGGGTGCGTCTGGCGCAGCGTGTGCCGGTTCGTATTCGCCTTGACCACCAGCAGGGGAATCTGTGGCCATCGGGCACGACGGCGACGGTGGTGATCACCGGTAAAGAAGACCGTGATACCAGCCAGGCCAACTTCTTCCAGAAACTGGCTATGCGCCTGCGCGAATTCGGTTAATCGCTATGGGGACATATACTATTGCTCCCCAGCATCTCCGCTTTGCTATTAAGCTTGCATGCGCGGTGGTGTTGGCGCTGTTCGTCGGCTTCCATTTTCAGCTCGAAACGCCGCGCTGGGCGGTGCTGACCGCGGCGATTGTCGCCGCTGGCCCGGCCTTTGCCGCCGGGGGAGAGCCGTACTCCGGCGCGATCCGCTATCGCGGCATGTTGCGTATTGCCGGGACCTTTATTGGCTGTATTGCGGCGCTGGTCATCATCATCCTGATGATCCGCGCCCCTCTGCTGATGATGCTGGTCTGCTGCCTGTGGGCCGGGTTTTGTACCTGGGTTTCGTCGCTGGTCAAGGTCGAAAACTCCTATGCCTGGGGGCTGGCCGGATACACCGCGCTGATTATCATTATTACCATCCACACCGATCCGATGCTGGCGCCGCAGTTTGCCGTTGAGCGCTGTAGCGAAATCGTCATCGGGATTGTCAGCGCCATCGTCGCCGATCTGCTGTTCTCCCCGCGTTCGATTAAAAAAGAGATCGACCTTGAACTGGATAACCTGCTGATTGCGCAGTATAAGCTGATGCAGTTATGCGTTGCGCACGGCGAAAAAGATGAAGTGGATCAGGCCTGGGGAGCGCTGGTGCGTCGCACCACGGCGCTGGAAGGAATGCGCAGTAACCTGATTATGGAGTCCTCTCGCTGGGCTAAGGCGAATCAACGCCTGAAGGCGATCAATACCCTCTCGCTAACGCTTATCACCCAGGCTTGCGAAACCTACCTGATTCAGAACTCGCGCCCGGAAATGGTGACGGACGACTACCGCGAGCTGTTCGCTGAGCCGGTTGAGACGGTGCAGGATGTTCACCAGCAGCTGAAGCGTATGCGTCGCTTCCTGACCTGGAAAGGCGAGCATAATACGCCGGTCACCATCTACAGCTGGGTAGGCGCAGCCACCCGTTACCTGCTGCTTAAGCGTGGCGTGGTGGGCAACACCAAAATCAGCCGCATCGAAGACGGTGTATTGCGCGGCGAAACGGTGGTTAAAGTGGAGTCCGCCGAGCGTCACCACGCGATGGTGAACTTCTGGCGTACCTCCGTCTCCTGTATCCTTGGGACGCTGTTCTGGCTGTGGACGGGCTGGACCTCAGGCAGCGGCGCGATGGTAATGATTGCCGTGGTTACCGCGCTGGCGATGCGCTTGCCTAACCCGCGAATGGTGGCGATAGACTTCCTCTACGGTACTCTGGCGGCGTTACCGCTGGGTACCCTGTACTTTCTGGTGATCATGCCGGCGACGCAGCAGAGTATGCTGTTGCTTTGTATCAGCCTGGCGGCGATGGCGTTTTTTATCGGTATCGAAGTGCAGAAAAGGCGCCTCGGATCGCTGGGGGCGCTGGCGAGCACCATCAACATTCTGGTGCTGGATAACCCGATGCAGTTCCAGTTCAGTCAGTTCCTCGATAGCGCGCTGGGGCAGATCGTCGGTTGTTTCCTCGCCCTGATGGTTATTCTCATTGTCAGGGATAACTCCCGGGCAAGAACCGGTCGGGTGCTGCTGAACCAGTTTGTCTCCGCGGCGGTCTCTTCGCTGACCACCAACTCGGCGCGTCGCAAAGAGAATCATCTGCCCGCGCTCTATCAGCAGCTGTTTTTATTGCTCAACAAATTCCCCGGCGATGTCGCTCGTTTCCGACTGGCGTTGACGTTAATCATTGCCCACCAGCGCCTGCGCGATGCGCCCGTGCCGGTGAATGAGGATCTGTCGGCGTTCCATCGCCAGCTGCGACGTACCGCGGATCATGTAATCTCCGCCGGGAGCGATGATAAGCGTCGGCGCTACTTTACCCGGCTGCTGGCGGAGCTTGATGTTTATCAGGAGAAGCTGCGGGTCTGGGAGGCTTCGCCGCAGGTGACCGAGCCGGTACGGCGACTGGTTGAGATGTTGCACAAGTACCAGCATGTGCTGACCAGCAGTTAACCCATAAACCGACGCCCAGGCGTCGGTTTTTTTATCGCTATACTTAACGGCGACAGGAAGAGAAGCGGGAGGGGCTGCCATGACCACCTATACGTTTGATTTTGACGAAATCGCCGAGCAACAGGATTTCTACCGGGAGTTTTCCCGCACCTTCGAGCTGGCACAGGATAAGGTCAACAACCTTGATTCGCTATGGGACGCGGTGACCGGTGGGCTGCTGCCGCTGCCGCTGGACATTGAGTTCATCCATTTAAATGACAAGCAGCGTCGGCGCTTTGGGGCGTTAATTTTATTATTTGATGAAGCAGAGGAAGAGCTGGAGGGGGAGTTACGTTTTAACGCCCGGCAGGCATAAAAAAGCCCCCGGCAGGCGGGGGCAAGTCGTCGAAATAAGACGACGAGGGTTTATTTGTACAGCTCAGCGGTGGCGTGCCAGCTATCGCCGGTACGTGCTTCAATAATACGGTAGCTGCTGGCGCCTTCTTTCTCGGCTTTAGCGGCCAGTTCCTGACGCATGTCCATTGGCGCACTACCTACCTGGGAAACCGAGATGGTGCCCATGGACTGCAGGTTCTGGGCTTGCTCAGCGTTCACTTGCTGAACGGCCGCGCTAGCGCCGAAAGAGAGAAGGGAAGCCAAGCCAAGGGATGCGATGATCATTGCGCGTTTCATAATCTTTACTCCAGTCTTTGTTTTTCCGCGGCGGGGCGATGAATGAGGCCGGGCCGCGGTAGAGAATTTTTGTCGGGTTAATCGTTGACGATCTAAAACTTATTTATACAGCTCAGCAGTGGCATGCCAGTGGTCGCCAGTGCGGGCTTCGATAATGCGGTAAGAAGAAGCCCCTTCTTCCTGCGCTTTTTTGTTCAGCATTTCATGCATATCCATCGGGGAAGAGGCTACCGCGCCGACGGAAACTGTACCGATGGCCTCGCGGCCCTGGGCTTGCTCGCTGTTAATAACATCAGCGGCGAAAGCGCCAAACGACATGACGGACAGGATGCTGAGAGCTGCTACAGTGGTTTTGATTTTCATGATGTTCACCTCGTCGAATCTTTTTGTTGAGGGTCTTTGTTTCGTGACCCTCATCACAAAAACAAGTATACACTAATCACCAAAAATATTAATACCATGCTAATTGTTTTGTGCGTTAATAGTTACAATAAATTGCGCTTTTTATAACCGATAAGAATTAAAAATGACGAGTCACAGACAGAGATAAGTTTTATTTCTAATAAAATCATAAAGGTATACGATTTTGATCTTTCGTGCGTTTTAGGCGTTTCCCTTACGTAAAAGAACGTATAGACAGGCTAAATCACACGAAATGTTAAATTTTTGTTGAGTTGAAAGGGGGGAGGGAGAGAAGAGGGGGAATCACCCTCTGACGGTTGCCAGAGGGGAATGCTCAGAGTTCCTGTTCGAACAGCACCAGGATAGCGTCGTGCAGATCTTTCACTGTGAAACCGCGCGCTGGCGTGGTGAAGATGGTGTCATCCCCGGCGATGCTGCCAAGAATACCTTCCGCCTTGCCCAGCGAGTCGAGAAGACGGGCGATCAGCTGCGCTGCCCCGGGGCTGGTGTGAATCACCACGACGGCATCGTTATAATCGATATCCAGCACCAGATTTTTCAGTGGGCTGGAGGTGGTCGGCACGCCAAGCTCGGCAGGCAGGCAATAGACCATTTCCATTTTGGCGTTACGGGTACGAACCGCGCCAAATTTGGTGAGCATGCGGGAAACCTTCGATTGGTTGATATTCTCGAAGCCTTCTTCCTGCAGCGCCTGGACGATCTCTCCCTGCGAGCTGAATTTCTCTTCTTTAAGCAGCGCTTTAAACGCTTTAACCAGTTCTTCTTGTTTTGCCGAACTTCGCATAAGTCACCCAGATTATGGTGGTAAAATCAACATCATTATGCATAACCGTGAATTTTTATGCAAATAATCCGCGAGGGGATAGGTCAATAATGTTATGAAGGGGGCATATTTTAGCAAAAAAACCGTATAAGGAACATGTTCTCATCACAACGCTTAAAGGCATGTAAAAGTAAATGAAATGTTATTGAGTTGGTGTTGTTTTGCGCAACTGGCTGGGTGTATTGTAACCAATAGTCGATCCGGTACTTCGCTTTGCTGGATGGTCAGTCAGGAAGCATAAAGTGCGCCGCTGTTCTATTGCTACGCACAATAATGCATTCTTCAGCCATAATCATTGTAATTGTTCATCTTGTGAATTAAGGTCCAGGCGACGGAATAACGAAAGACTAAATTAACCATAATAAGGAGTTTAGGATGAAAGTTGCAGTCCTTGGCGCTGCCGGTGGTATCGGCCAGGCGCTTGCCCTACTACTTAAGACCCAACTGCCTTCAGGTTCAGAGCTCTCGTTGTACGACATCGCTCCGGTTACGCCGGGCGTGGCGGTAGATCTAAGTCATATCCCCACAGATGTAAAAATTAAAGGATTTTCCGGTGAAGATGCTACCCCGGCGCTGGAAGGCGCTGATGTGGTGCTGATCTCCGCGGGCGTAGCGCGTAAGCCCGGCATGGATCGTTCCGACCTGTTTAATGTGAATGCGGGTATCGTTAAGAACCTCGTGCAGCAGATTGCCAAAACCTGCCCGCAGGCCTGCATCGGCATTATTACCAACCCGGTGAACACCACCGTGGCCATCGCCGCCGAAGTGCTGAAAAAAGCCGGCGTGTACGATAAAAACAAACTGTTCGGCGTGACTACGCTGGACATCATCCGCTCCAATACCTTTGTGGCGGAGCTGAAAGGTCAATCGGCAACCGAGGTGGAAGTCCCGGTTATTGGCGGTCACTCCGGGGTCACCATTCTGCCTTTACTGTCGCAGATCCCTGGCGTCAGCTTTAGCGATCAGGAAGTGGCCGATCTGACTAAACGCATTCAAAACGCCGGTACCGAGGTCGTGGAAGCGAAAGCGGGCGGCGGGTCGGCGACCTTGTCGATGGGTCAGGCGGCTGCGCGCTTTGGCCTTTCTCTGGTTCGCGCCATGCAGGGAGAAAAAGGCGTAGTGGAGTGCGCCTACGTGGAAGGCGACGGCCAGTATGCGCGTTTCTTCTCTCAGCCGCTGCTGCTGGGGAAGAATGGCGTAGAAGAGCGTCAGTCTATCGGCAAACTCAGCGCCTTTGAGCAGCAGGCGCTGGAAGGCATGCTGGACACCCTGAAGAAAGATATCGCGCTCGGCGAAGACTTCGTCAACAAGTAACCTCGCACGCTCAAAAAAGCCGGAACTGTTGTTCCGGCTTTTTATTACCTCACTTTTCGCCCCAATGCGCCAGCGGTCGGGCAAATCTGCTAAAATCCCCCGCGTTTTAAGCCACCAGCCATGAGGACAGCGTGAAAAAGATCGAAAGAAAACAGACCCGGGACCAAATCGCGCAGATGATTCGTTATCAGATCCTCTCCGGCGCCATGAAACCCGGGGAGGAATTGACTCAGGAGAACATCGCAGAACAGCTGGGACTTTCACGTATGCCGGTTAGGGAAGCGCTACAGTCCCTTGAACAGGAAGGATTTCTGGTGCGCTTGCCTAACCGACATATGCAGGTCTCCACGCTGGCCGTCGAGGACGTGAGCCATATTTTTCGCGTTATCGCGGTGATGGCTGCGGAACTATTTGCCCTTGTGCCGGCGAATCAGGGGGAATTACTTCGCGTACGCGCGCAGGAGCTGGCGTGTGCTGGTGATAACGCCGGTGAACTGGCGTTTCATCAGTTGCTGATTTCCTATCTTGATAACCGCTATCTGGCAAAGGCGTATCAGCAATTTTTGGACGGTTATATTTCCTATGTCATTCTGTACCTGAAAGAGGATGGCCAGGAGTCGGCGCAGATCCTGAGCGAACTGGCGAGCGCCATTGGCCAGGGTGAAGGCGAAAAAATTGCTCAGGCAACACAGCGTTATTTCCTTATCCTTGCGGAGATAATGCGTCAACATATGAAGGATTGGGAAAGTGCAGAAGCCTAACTTAGGGAAAATTAAGCTTCTTTCCGCGAAGGAGCAGGTGGCGGCGGTTTTGCGTAAAGCGATCCTTTCGCGGGATTTAGTGGAAGGGCAGGAAATTACCCTTGAAGGGATTGCCAAAATGGTTGGCGTTTCCAGCATGCCGGTACGTGAAGCGTTTCAGATTTTAGCCGCTGATGGCCTGATTCAAGTGCGGCCGAATAAAGGTGCGGTGGTGCTGGGGATTAATGAGCAGACTATCCGCGAGCATTACGAAATTCGCGCCGTACTGGAAAGTGAAGCGGTGGCGAAAGCTTCTCGCCCAGGGACCGATATTACACGCATCGCTCAGGTTCACTATGCCGCAGAGAAGGCGCTGGCAGACAATAATTCTGCTGAATATTCCGACCTGAATCAGGCCTTCCACATGGAGATCTGGAACGCGGCGGGAAATGAAAAAATGAAGATGCTGCTCTGCAACATGTGGAACGGACTCTCGATGGGGCACAAGGTGACCGAAGAAGAGTACGCCATCATTTCCATTCGTGAACATAAAGCGATCTTACAAGCGCTTGAGCAGCATAACGAAGCGCTGGCCCGCCAGCGAATGCATGAGCATATCATCCGCTCGATGGAGAATATGCTCACGCGTTACCTGCCCGATCCGGCACCCTGACCGGTTCGATCGCCAGCGAATGGCTGGCGTTTGTTGTATTTATCAACATTATTAATTCCTCCTCGTGACGATCTGCGCAGGATCTTGATGCAGATCTCATTGCGCGATCATTCCACAAAAACGCATTGACTTACTTTTTGCATGGGAATAATTTCTCCTTCGTCAATATTGGATACAATATCATATATCATTGATAGGAAAAATTATAAGTATGGAACCGATTACCATCACCCTATGTTTGCTGGTGTTCGCTATCGTCATGTTTATCTGGGAGAAGGTGCCGCTGGCAGTGACTTCCATGGTGGTTTGCGTGGCGTTAGTGGTCACTGGCGTATTGGATCTAAAGCAGGCCTTTGCCGGTTTTATCGACAGCAACGTCATTCTCTTTGTCGCCATGTTTATTGTTGGCGGGGCGTTATTTGAGACCGGGATGGCCAATAAAGTCGGTGGGGTGATCACTCACTTCGCCAAAACTGAGAAGCAGCTGATCTTCACCATTATGGTGGTGGTTGGCGTGATGTCAGGTTTTCTCTCGAATACCGGTACGGCAGCCGTATTGATCCCGGTCGTGATTGGCGTGGCCGCCAAATCGGGATTTACCCGCTCGCGTCTGCTGATGCCGCTGGTGTTTGCTGCCGCGCTGGGCGGCAACCTGTCGCTGATTGGCGCTCCGGGCAACCTGATCGCACAATCGGCCCTGCAGAAGATCGGTAGCGGTTTCGGCTTCTTTGAGTATGCGAAAGTGGGCCTACCAATGCTGGTCTGCGGCATCCTCTATTTCCTGACCATCGGCTATAAGTTCCTGCCCAATAACCCGAACAGCGGTGAAGTGGGCAGCGTCGGTGAACAGCGTGATTACAGTCACGTTCCGCGCTGGAAGCAGATCCTGTCCCTGGTCGTACTGATCGCCACGATCCTCGGCATGATTTTCGAAAAACAGACCGGCATTAGCCTGGCGGTGGCGGGCTGTATTGGTGCCCTGGTGCTGATTGTTACTGGGGTACTGACGGAAAAGCAAGCTTACAAAGCCATTGATTCACAGACTATTTTTATCTTCGGCGGCACCCTGGCGCTGGCAAAGGCGCTGGAAATGACCGGGGCGGGCAAGCTGGTGGCTGACCAGGTTATCGGTCTGCTGGGCAACAACTCCTCGCCGTTCATGCTGCTGGTGGTGGTTTTTATCCTCTCCGTGGTGATGACCAACTTTATGTCCAATACCGCCACCGTCGCGCTACTGGTGCCAGTGAGCCTGTCTATTGCCGCCGGTATGGGAGCCGATCCGCGTGCGGTGCTGATGGCGACAGTGATTGGTAGCTCCTGCGCCTATGCGACGCCGATCGGTATGCCCGCCAATATGATGGTGCTGTCGGCCGGGGGCTATAAATTCGTCGATTACGCCAAGTCCGGCATCCCTCTGATTATCGTTTCCACCATTGTCAGCCTGATCCTGCTGCCAATCCTTTTCCCTTTTCATCCGTAACTTACGGACGCTGTTCTGACTAAGGAGCCTTTATGAGCAAAAGTGAACAGATATCCCGCATGACCGACATTATGGCCAGATTTGTGGGATATACCGGCAAAGTATTGCCTGATGACGTCACGGCAAAACTAAAAGAGTTGCATAAGAAAGAGACCAGCCAGCTGGCGGATGTCATCTTCACCACCATGATTGAAAACCAGCGACTGGCGAAAGAGCTGGATCGTCCCTCCTGCCAGGATACCGGCGTGATCCAGTTTCTGGTGGAGTGCGGCGCCAACTTCCCGCTGATCGGCGAACTGGAAGCGCTGTTGCGCGAATCGGTGATCAAAGCCACCGTCGACTCCCCGCTGCGTCATAACAGCGTCGAGACCTTTGATGAATACAACACCGGCAAAAACGTTGGCAAAGGGACGCCCACCGTTTTCTGGGAGATTGTCCCGGATTCCGATCAGTGCAGCATCTACACCTATATGGCTGGCGGCGGCTGCTCGCTGCCGGGTAAAGCGATGGTGTTGATGCCTGGCGCTGGCTATGAAGGGGTGACCCGCTTTGTACTGGATGTGATGACCAGCTATGGTCTGAACGCCTGTCCGCCGCTGCTGGTTGGCGTTGGCGTTGCGACTTCCGTTGAAACGGCGGCGCTGTTGTCGAAGAAAGCGCTGATGCGCCCGATTGGCTCGCACAATGACAACGAACGCGCGGCATCGCTGGAAAAAATGCTCGAAGACGGCATCAACAAAATTGGCCTGGGGCCGCAGGGGATGTCCGGCAATACCTCCGTAATGGGCGTCAATATCGAAAATACAGCCCGTCATCCTTCCACTATTGGCGTGGCGGTTAACGTTGGCTGCTGGTCGCACCGCAAAGGACATATCGTTTTCGATAAAGACCTGAACTACACCATTACGTCTCACACAGGAGTGGCATTCTGATGGCTAAAAAAATACTCACTACGCCCATTAAAGATGAAGATTTAGCTGATATTAAAGCGGGCGATATCATTTATCTCAACGGCCATATTGTGACCTGTCGAGATGTGGCTCATCGTCGCTTAATTGAGGGCGGTCGTGAATTACCGGTTAATGTTGCCGGTGGCGCGATATTGCATGCCGGGCCGATTGTGCGACCGATTAAAGGTTCGGAAAATAAATTTGAAATGGTCTCCGTTGGGCCGACCACCAGTATGCGCATGGAGAAATTTGAAAAAGAGTTTATTGCCAGAACCGGCGTGAAATTAATCGTTGGTAAAGGCGGTATGGGGAAGGGAACGGAAGAGGGTTGCGCCGAGCATAAAGCCTTGCACTGCGTGTTCCCGGCCGGCTGCGCGGTCGTCGCCGCGGTCTGCGTGGAAGAAATCGAAGATGCGCAGTGGCGTGATTTAGGGATGCCGGAAACCTTATGGGTATGTCGGGTGAAAGAGTTCGGGCCGTTAATTGTCTCAATCGATACCCACGGCAATAACCTGTTTGAGCAGAATAAAGTGATCTTTAATCAGCGCAAAGACATTGTCACCGATGAAATCTGCAAACATGTGAGCTTCATTAAATAACCCCGATTGAATATATAGCGCAGTAATGGCAGCGGCAGCTGACCGCTAAACAGAGGCTTCTGACCAGGCGGTCCGGGGAAATCCACTCTGCTAACGCGGTCTGCTGTTAGCCATTATTGCGCCCCTCCCAAAGGCTATTTTATGACTGATAATGCCGTCCTGTTAGGCGAAGGCTTCACCCTGATGTTTCTCGGCATGGGCTTTGTGCTGGTGTTCCTGCTGCTGCTCATTTTCGCCATCCGGGGAATGTCCCTCGCCGTCAACCGCCTGTTTCCCGAGCCGCCTGCCGCCCCCAAACCGGCGCCGGCCGCCGTTGCGCCCGCCGGCGACTTCGCCCGCTTAACGCCGGCGATTGTCGCCGCCATTCACCACCATCGCCGTCTT
>NZ_JASCAR010000052.1:0-42352 GCF_029967715.1 Klebsiella sp. V115_8 | reverse complement strand
CACAGGGAAATTGACGCTTGTACCGTTATTCCGCCGGGTGGCGGCTGCGCCTTACCCGGCCTACAGGGTCCTCTCACAGGCTCATACCTCGTAGGCCCGGTAAGCGCAGCGCCACCGGGCGATGACAGCAGGCACAGAGCCGTTTTTATGCCGGGTGGCGGCTGCGCCTTACCCGGCCTACGGGGTCCTCTCACTGGCTCACACCTCGTAGGCCCGGTAAGCGCAGCGCCACCGGGCGATGACAGCAGGCACAGAGCCGATTTTGTGCCGGGTGGCGGCTGCGCCTTACCCGGCCTACAGGGTCCTCTCCCAGGCCTACACCTCGTCGCCCCGGCAAGCGCAGCGCCGCCGGGGAGATCTAATTTACTGCTCAGTGACAACCTGCAGCGCAGTTTTACGCACCCGCGCGTACCACACCACCGTCAGCAGCCCGAGCCAGACCAGGCCGGCGATCAGCGCCATCCGCGTCTCGGCAAACATCCCCAGCACAGCGATGACCAGCCCCATAAACAGCAGCGTTAACAGCGGTGCCACCGGCCAGAACGGAACGGGGAAGGCAATCTGGCTGCGCTCTTCGGCAGACAAACTACGGCGCATGGCGAAATGGGACAGCAGGATCATCAGCCATACCCACACCGTGGCGAATGCCGCCAGCGAAGCAATCAGCACAAAGACCTGCTCGGGGATCAGATAGTTCAGCACCACCGCCGCCAGCAGCGCGCCGCCCATGACCACCACCGTCATCCAGGGTACGCCGTTGCTGGCGATGCGCTGGAAGCTTTTCGGCGCCAGCCCCTCCTTCGACATGCCATACATCATGCGTCCGGCGCCGAAGATATCGCTGTTAATCGCCGAGATGCTGGCGCTGATCACGATGATGTTAAGGATTGTCGCCGCCGCCGGGATCCCCAGACCGTCGAAAATCAGCACAAACGGACTCCCCTGCTCGCCAAAGCTGTTCCACGGGAAAATCGCCATCAGCACCGCCAGGGTGCAGACGTAAAACAGGATAATGCGCAGCGGAATGGTATTGATGGCCTGCGGGATGACCTTCTTCGGATCCTTCGCTTCCGCGGCGGTGACGCCGATAATCTCCACCCCGCCGAAGGCGAACATCACGATGCCAAGCGAAGCGATAACGCCCTGCCAGCCGTTAGGGGCAAAGCCGCCGTGGCTCCAGAGATTTTCCAGCCCGGTGGCCGGGAAGCTATGGCCGAAGCCAAAGAAGATGATCCCCGCCCCCGCCAGCATCATGGCGATAATCGCCACCACCTTCACCAGCGACAGCCAGAACTCCATCTCGCCGAACACCCGCACGTTGCACAGGTTCATGGCGCCGATAAAGAAGATGATGCTGAGGATCCAGATCCAGCGCGGGACATCGGGATACCACAATCCCATATAGATGCCGAAGGCGGTCACGTCGGCCAGGGCGACGATTACCATTTCAAAAGTGTAGGTCCAGCCGGTAATAAACCCGGCCAGCGGGCCGAGATACTGGCGGGCATAGCTGCCGAAGGAGCCGGAAACCGGGTTGCGCACCGCCATCTCGCCCAGCGCGCGCATGACGATAAACACCGCCGCGCCGCCAATCAAATAGGCCAGCAGCACCGCCGGGCCCGCCGCCTTGATGGCGGAAGCCGAGCCATAGAACAGCCCGGTGCCGATCGCGGAGCCGAGCGCAATAAATCGAATGTGTCGGGCATTGAGCCCGCGCAGCAGATGTGGCTTGTGTTGTTGTTGCATATACAGGTGTCCTGGTTTTTTTATTTGACGACAAATATGCGATGTAGGGCGGTCGGGGGAATGATTTCCCCCGACGCGGGTACAGAGAACAACGGTGATTAGTGCAGGCCTGGCAGTACGGCAGGCAGCAGACGCGTCAGGTGACGGGCCGCCAGAAGCGCAATGGCATTATCGATATCCGGGGCGAAGTAGCGATCCTGCGTATAGTGAGGGACGCGTTCGCGCAGCAGATGGCGCGCCTCTTCCAGCAGCGGGCTGGTGGTCAGCCCTTCGCGCATATCCAGCCCCTGCGCCGCCGCCAGCCACTCGACGGCCAGTACGCCGCGGGTGTTCTCGGCCATCGCCCACAGGCGGCGACCGGCCGCCGGCGCCATCGAGACGTGATCTTCCTGGTTGGCGGAGGTCGGCAGGCTGTCGACGCTGTGCGGGTGCGACAGCGCTTTGTTTTCACTGGCCAGCGCCGCCGCCGTGACCTGGGCAATCATAAACCCGGAGTTCACCCCGCCGTTTTTGACGAGGAACGGCGGCAGCTGCGACATATGGCTGTCCATCATCAACGCGATGCGACGCTCGGAGAGCGAGCCGATTTCGGCAATCGCCAGCGCGATATTATCCGCCGCCATCGCCACCGGCTCGGCGTGGAAGTTACCGCCGGAGATCACGTCATTCTCGGCGGCGAAGACCAGCGGGTTATCGGATACCGCGTTGGCTTCGGCCAGCAGCACCTCAGCCGCCTGGCGGATCTGGGTCAGGCAGGCGCCCATCACCTGCGGCTGACAGCGCAGGGAGTACGGGTCCTGCACCTTGCTGCAGTTATGGTGCGACAGCGAGATCGCGCTGTCGTCGGTCAGCAGATGGCGATACAGCGCCGCCGCATCAATCTGCCCGCGCTGGCCGCGCACTTCATGGATGCGCGCATCAAACGGACGACGGGAGCCCAGCGCCGCTTCGGTGGTTAACGCCCCGCAGACGACCGCGGAGGCGAACAAATCTTCGGCTTCGAACAGACCGCGCAGGGCAAAAGCGGTCGACGCCTGGGTGCCGTTGAGCAGCGCCAGCCCCTCTTTCGCCGCCAGGGTAATCGGCTCCAGCCCCGCCTGACGCAGCGCTTCGGTGGCCGGCAGCCAGTCGCCGCCGCGTACCCGCGCTTTACCTTCGCCAAGCAGGGTCAGCGACATATGGGCCAGCGGCGCGAGGTCGCCGGAGGCGCCGACGGAGCCTTTCGCCGGGATCCACGGCGTCACGCCGGCATTCACCAGGCCAATCAGCGCCTGGATCACGCTCAGGCGGATCCCGGAGAATCCGCGGGACAGACTGTTAATCTTCAGCACCATAATCAGGCGCGCCAGGTCATCGTCCAGCGGCTCGCCTACGCCCGCCGCATGGGACAGCACCAGCGAACGCTGCAGGTTCTCCAGATCTTCCGTCGAGATACGGGTCTGCGCCAGCAGGCCAAAACCGGTGTTGATACCGTAGGCGGTCCTCCCTTCGGCAAGGATAGCGTTGACGCAGGCCACGCTCTCGTCAATGGCGGCAAACGCGCCGCTGTCGAGGGCAATATTCACCGGGTGGCTGTAGATGTCGCGGAGCTGCGACAGGCTGAGTTGACCCGGGATCAGAGTTAAAGATTTCATTTCGCGTTCCCCTGCGTTGCCGCCACCATCGGAAGATTCAGACCCTGTTCTGCCGCGCATTCAATGGCAATCTCGTACCCCGCGTCGGCATGACGCATCACGCCGGTGGCCGGGTCGTTGTGCAGGACGCGGGCGATACGCGCTGCCGCTTCATCGGTGCCATCGCAGACGATAACCATCCCGGAGTGTTGCGAGAAGCCCATGCCTACCCCGCCGCCGTGGTGCAGCGACACCCAGGTCGCACCGCTGGCGGTGTTGAGCAGCGCATTCAGCAGCGGCCAGTCAGAGACCGCGTCAGAGCCGTCGCGCATCGCTTCGGTTTCGCGGTTCGGGCTGGCGACGGAGCCGGAGTCAAGATGATCGCGGCCAATCACGATCGGCGCGGAGACTTCGCCGCTGCGCACCATTTCGTTAAACGCCAGGCCCAGCTTCTGCCGCCATTCCAGACCGACCCAGCAGATACGCGCCGGCAGTCCCTGGAAGCTGATGCGCTCGCGCGCCATATCCAGCCAATGGTGCAGATGCTTATCATCCTTGATGATCTCTTTCACTTTCGCGTCAGTCTTGTAGATATCCTGCGGATCGCCGGAGAGCGCCACCCAGCGGAACGGACCGATACCGCGGCAGAACAGCGGGCGGATATAGGCCGGCACGAAGCCCGGGAAATCGAAGGCGTTGCTGACGCCCACTTCCTGAGCCATCTGGCGAATGTTGTTACCGTAGTCGAAAGTCGGCACCCCCATCTCATGGAAGGCCAGCATCGCCTGCACGTGGTCGGCCATCGAGCGTTTCGCCGCCAGAATGGTGCCCTGCGGATCGGATTCAGCTTTCTGCTGATACGCTTCCCAGCTCCAGCCTTTCGGCAGATAGCCGTGCAGCGGGTCGTGGGCGCTGGTCTGGTCGGTGACCATATCCGGGCGCACGCCGCGTTTCACCAGCTCCGGCACGATCTCCGCGGCGTTGCCGCACAGCGCGATGGAGATAGCCCGGCCTTCGGCGGTGTATTTCTTGATACGCGCCAGGGCGTCATCCAGAGAAGTGGCCTGTTCGTCCACGTAGCGGGTGCGCAGACGGAAATCGATGCGGCTCTGCTGGCATTCAATATTCAGCGAGCAGGCGCCGGCCAGCGTCGCGGCCAGCGGCTGCGCGCCGCCCATGCCGCCCAGCCCGGCGGTTAGCACCCAGCGGCCTTTCAGGCTGCCCTGATAGTGCTGGCGACCGGCTTCGACGAAGGTTTCGTAGGTGCCCTGGACGATGCCCTGGCTGCCAATGTAGATCCAGCTGCCGGCGGTCATCTGGCCGTACATCGCCAGCCCTTTGGCATCCAGCTCGTTAAAGTGTTCCCAGGTCGCCCAGTGCGGAACCAGGTTGGAGTTAGCGATCAGCACGCGCGGCGAGTGTTCATGGGTTTTGAAAACGCCCACTGGCTTGCCAGACTGGACCAGCAGGGTCTCGTCGCTTTCCAGGTTCTTCAGCGCCTTCACGATAGCGTCATAGCATTCCCAGTTGCGCGTTGCGCGACCAATACCGCCATAGACCACCAGTTCGTGCGGGTTTTCGGCGACATCGGGATCGAGGTTATTCATTAACATACGCAGCGGGGCTTCGGTCAACCAGCTCTTCGCGGTCAGCGTCGTGCCTCTTGGCGCACGGACGTCCAGCTGGCGATATTTGCTTTGCGACATCGGGGTTTCTCCTGACAATGAACGTTGTTTACGTAGATACATATACTTGTCTATACAAGCATGCGCAAGCCAGGATTTAACAGAAATGATACAATTTTGTTATATTGCGTCAGCAATCACGTTTTGCTGACGCCAGCGTGGATCAGGAGCCAAAGCGGCCCTGCAAACGATAGCGGCTACCGGGGAACAGCAGGCGCGCGTGGGAGACGATGTGGGTTGTCGACCAGGTGCGGCGGCGGATCATCAGGCAGGGATCGTGGGCGTGAATATGCAGCAGCGCGCACTCTTCCGCCGTGGCCTGCACCGCTTCAACAATATGTTCACCTTCTGTTAACGGGGCGATCAGCGACAGATAATCATGGGGCGTGGTGGCGGTATAATCCTGCTGGAGATAGTCCGGCACCACCGCGGCATTGACGCAGCGATCTTCGATTTGCACCGGCACCTCGTTTTCGTAATGCACCATCAGCGAGTGAAAGATGCGGGTGCCTTCCGCTACGCTGAGCGCCGCCGCCTGAATATGATCCGCCCGGGTCTCCTCCAGCAGCAGCACCTCGCAGCGGTGCTGATGGTGACGGGCAATAATTTCTTCGGCAATGCTGCGCACCTCAAACAGCGCCGACTGCCCTTTCGGCTCGGCGACAAAGGTCCCCACCCCTTGCAACCTGACCAGCAGGCCTTCATCCGTTAGCTCGCGCAGCGCGCGGTTGATGGTCATCCGGCTGAAGCCGAACTGGGCCACCAGCTCCGCTTCGGAAGGGATACGGTCATGCGGTCGCCAGACGCCGCTGTGAATTTTTTCACCGATAGCCTGCTTCACCTTCTCATAAAAAGGCGCGGGCGCGGAACGGGGTTGCTGTGAAAACATAGCCTGGCTTTCCTTTTGCAAAATGGGCGGCGAAACACCCAGAATATACCGGAATGGCTACTGCCACCAATGGACGATTTGCCATGCCAGACGGGCGGCCGCGCGGGCGCCCTGACCGTCAATGTCAAACTGCGGGTTGAACTCCACCAGATCCACCGCCTGCAGCTTACCGCTGCGGCACAGCGGCTCAACGATGCGCAGCAGGGTCGCCAGCGGCACGCCCAGCGCCGCCGGGGCCGACACCGCCGGCATTTCCCGCGCCGGGAGCACGTCGAGATCGATGGTCAGATACAGACGATCGTACTGCGCGATGTTGCGCTCAAGCTCCGCCAGCACCCGGGTTTCGAAGGCCTCCAGCACCTGGAGATCCTCCACGATAGCCACCTCGCGCCGCGCCGCTTCCTCCCAGAGCGCCTGGGTGTTGGCCGCCCGACTGACTCCGATGCAGGTATAGTGAAAAGCGCGCTGCTGCGCGTCACACTCCAGCGCCAGCTGGCGGAACGGCGTCCCGGAGCTGGCGCGCTCGGCAACGCGCAGATCAAGATGCGCATCGAGATTAATAATGCCCACTTTTTCGCCCGGGAAGGCATCCAGTACCCCCGCGCCATGACCGAAGGCGGTCTCGTGGCCGCCGCCCAGAACCAGCGTGCGTTTCCCGGCGCGCTGGCAGGCGGTCACCGCCTCGCGCAGCGCCTGATGCGCGGCTTCCAGCTGTTCGCCATCGACGCTAATCGTGCCCATATCCACGCAGCGGTCGTGGCCCTGATGGCTGGCCATATTGGCCAGCGCCCGGCGTAGGGTCGCCGGGCCGTCAGCCGCTCCGGTACGCCCTTTGTTGCGCCGGACGCCTTCGTCACAGGCGAAGCCAAGCAGCGCGATATCGCCGGGCAGCGCCTGCGGCGCGAAGCGTTCCGCGCGGGGGATGGTCTGAAACAGGCGCAGCGCATTCGGCGCTTCCGCACTATCATCGCGCCCCTGCCAAAGGTTGGCGGGCGTAGCTTGCCACAGCATCATTGCCATTCTCCTTGTACCACGCGTCCCCAGAGCGGACTGCGCCCCGGCTCATACACCATCTCGACCGGATGCTCGGCATCCCAGATGGCAAAGTTCGCCACAAAGCCCGCCGCCAGCTGACCGTGGCTGTTCTGCCGCCCCAGCGCCCGCGCGGCATGGCGCGTCACGCCGGCCCACGCCTCTTCCGGCGTTAAACCAAACTTGACGCAGGCCATATTCATCGCCAGATGCAGGCTGGCGAAGGGGCTGGTGCCGGGGTTGAAATCGGTCGCCACCGCCATCGGCACCTGGTACTTGCGCAGCAGTTCCACCGGCGGTTTGCGGGTTTCATTGAGGAAGTAAAACGCGCCGGGCAGCAGGGCCGCCACGGTGCCGCTTTCGCGCATCGCCGCCACCCCCTCTTCCGTCAGATATTCAATATGGTCGGCGGACAGTCCGTGATAACGACTCACCAGCTGGGCGCCGCCCAGCGAGGAGAGCTGTTCAACGTGACCTTTAACCGGAATGCCCAACGCCTGCGCCGCCTGAAACACCCGCTCGGTTTGCTGCGGGCTGAAGCCGACGTTTTCGCAGAAGACGTCAACGCTTTCAAACAGTCCCTCCCGCCACAGCGTCGGCAGGATAGTGTCGCAGACCAGCGTAATATAGCCGTCGGCGTCGCCTTGATATTCCGGCGGCGTGGCGTGGGCGGAGAGCAGCGTCGCCGAGAGTTCCACCGCGTTATCACGCGCCAGCTGGCGGGCGACCCGCAGCATTTTGCGTTCGTTTTGCAGATCGAGACCGTAGCCGGATTTGATCTCCAGGGTGGTCACCCCTTCACGCAGAAGGCGGGCCAGACGCGGCTGCGCCAGCGCCAGTAATTCAGCTTCGCTGCTGTCGCGGGTGGCGCGCACGGTGGCATTAATCCCCCCGCCGCTGGCGCTGATGGTCTGATAGGAGACGCCGTTCAGCCGCTGCTCCCACTCCTGCGCCCGGCTGCCGCCGAAGATCAGGTGGGTATGGCAGTCGATTAATCCCGGCGTGACCAGCCGGCCTTCGAGATCGATCCTGCGCCCGCTGGGGAGGTCATCTTCGGGGACGATCGCCGCAATGCGACCGTCGCGAACCAGCAGCGCGTGGCGCTCCAGCAGACCGTACGGTTGTGAAGCATCAGGGTTCAGGGTAGCGAGACGGGCGTTTCGCCAGATAACGCGTTCGGAGGTGGCTTCAGTCATAGCGTTCAACTTGTCATGGGTTGTATAGACATTTATTTTCATAACGCCGGGAATGTCAACAAAAGCGCGAGTAAATGTTATTTATTTGTGACTGGAGACCGTCCGGCGACGCGGCGTATTGCGTAAAGAAGGTAAGTTTTTCAGCCCACGTCTTCCCGTTTCGTTCAAGTTAGTATAAAACAGCAGGTTTTAAAGGACTTATACCCTGGCGTCTCAGCCGGGGTATTTCACTACGCTTAATTTTGCCCGGAGCAACATGAACACATATTCCGTTTCCCGTCTGGCGCTGGCGCTGGCCTTCGGCGTGACGCTGTCCGCCTGTAGCTCGACGCCTGCCGATCAACAGCCCTCAACGCAGACTGCACCGGGCACCACCGCGCGTCCCATTCTGAACGCCGATGAAGCGAAAAACTTTACCCCGGCGGCCTATTTCCAGTCGCTGACCCCCAATGCCGCGGCCTGGACGCCGTCCGCCATCAGCCTGCCGGCGCAGCCTGACTTTATCGTCGGCCCGGCGGGAACCCAGGGCGTGACGCATACCACCGTCCAGGCGGCGGTGGATGCGGCGATTGCCCGCCACTCTAACCGTCGTCTGTTTATCGCCATCATGCCGGGCGAATACCCGGGCACCGTCTACGTTCCGGCGGCGCCGGGCGCCCTGACCCTGTATGGTACCGGCGATAAACCGATCGACGTGAAGATCAGCGAAGCCATTGATTCCGAAATGGATCGCAACACCTGGCGTCGTCTGGTCAATCCGGGTGGCAAATACATGCCGGGCAAACCAGCGTGGTATATGTTCGACAGCTGCCAGAGCAAATCCACCGCCACCGTCGGCGTGATGTGCTCCGCGGTCTTCTGGTCGCAGAATAACGGCCTGCAGCTGCAGAACCTGACCATCGCCAACAACCTGGGCGACAGCGTCGATGCCGGCACCCACCAGGCCGTTGCCCTGCGCAGCGATGGTGACCAGGTGCAGATCGATAAAGTGAACATTCTTGGTCGCCAGAACACCTTCTTCGTGACCAACAGCGGCGTGCAGAACCGTCTGCAGGACAACCGTCAGACCCGCACCCTGGTGACGAACAGCTATATTGAAGGCGACGTGGATATCGTTTCTGGCCGCGGCGCCGTGGTGTTTGATAACACCGACTTCCGCGTGGTGAATTCGCGTACTCAGAAAGAAGCCTACGTCTTCGCGCCGGCCACCCTGAAGAGCGTGACCTACGGCTTCCTGGCGACCAACAGCCGCTTCACCGCCTCCGGGGATAACGTCGCGCAGCTCGGCCGCGCGCTGGACGTTGACGGCAACAGCAACGGCCAGGTCGTGATCCGCGACAGCGCCATCAATGAAGGCTTTAACATCGCCCAGCCGTGGGCGGCGGCGGTAGGCTCCGGCCGTCCGTTCAGCGGCAACACCGGCAGCGCGGATGACAAAGGCAATCTGCAGCGCAACCTCAACGACAACGGCTTCAACCGTATGTGGGAATATAACAACCGCGGCGTGGGAAGCAGCGTGGTCGCCGAGCCGAAACAGTAACGCGCAACAAGCGTGAACCATAATAAAAGAGAGGGCGATGCCCTCTCTCAGACTGCTGACAACGTGCAATCTTCAGGAATTGCCCGGCGGCGCTGCGCTTGCGCGGGCCTACAGCTAACTGCATAACGGTTTGATATTGAAGTCTTTCGTAGGCCGGGTAAGGCGAATGCCGCCACCCGGCAGAAATGCGAGCACAATGACGAAACAGGTTTGTCGTCAGCCAGAGAGGGGGCGATGCCCCCTCTTCTCTTTTGCGTACTGCACGTCACGCCGTCAGGCGGTTCGCCATTTGCGGGTCAGCGGTTTTTCCAGCTCCACAATCAGGAACATGGCGAAGCCGATGATAAAGGTGATCACCCAGTAGCGGAACGGCAGCCCGGTGGTGCCGAACAGCATCTGCATAAACGGCGCATAGATAATCAGCAGCTGCAGCACCAGCAGCACGCCGCTGACGATCCAGATCCCTTTGTTAGCCAGCAGACCTTTGGTCAACGAGAAACCATCCGACACGCGGCAGTTCAGCATATAGAACCACTGGGCGGTGACCAGAGTCTGCAACAGCACGGTACGGATAAACTCCGGCGAATAGCCGCGCGGCTGCAGCCAGGCTTCGAGAATAAAAGCGCTGACCGCAATCATCGACCCCACAAACGCCACGCGCCAGATGGCAAAGCCGTCCATCACGTGCAGTTTCGGGTCGCGCGGCGGCCGTCGCATAATATTTTTCTCACCGGCTTCAAACGCCAGACCAAACGACAGCGTGGCGGAGGTGGCCATGTTCATCCACAGGATCAGCACCGGCGTCAGCGGCAGTACGTTGCCCGCCAGCAGCGCGATCACGATCAGTAACCCCTGCGCAAGGTTGGTCGGCATGACAAAAAGAATAGTTTTTTTCAGGTTGTCATACACCCGGCGCCCCTCGCGGACCGCGCTGGCGATGGTGGCGAAGTTGTCATCGGTCAGCACCATATCGGCGGCTTCCTTGGTCACCTCGGTCCCCTTGATCCCCATCGCCACGCCGACGTCAGCCTGCTTCAGCGCCGGGGCATCGTTCACCCCGTCTCCGGTCATGCCGACAATCTCTTTCTTGCTCTGCAGAGCCTGCACCAGACGGAACTTATCTTCCGGGCTGGTGCGGGCGAAGATATCGTACTGCTGCGCGGCCACGCTCAGCTGCGCGTCGTCCATCATCTCCAGCTCGCGCCCGGTAATGGCGTTCCCCGCATTGCCAATCCCCAGCATTTTGCCGATGCTCATCGCCGTTTGCGGGTGGTCGCCGGTGATCATCTTCACGCGGATCCCGGCCTGCAGGCAGTCGGCAATCGCCGTGATCGCTTCCGGACGCGGCGGATCCATCATCCCGGCAACCCCTAATAAAATGACCCCCTGCTGTAGATCCTGATGGGTCAGCTCGGTCTGGCCTGGGGCAGCCGGCTTCCAGGCCGCGGCCACCATTCGCAGCCCCTCCCGGGCGTACTCTTCAATTTTGCTTTCCCAGTACGGGAGATCCAGCGGCTGCAACCCGCTGTCGCTCTGCTGATACTGGCACAGGCGGAACAGAACATCCGGCGCGCCGGTGACCAGCACCACCTCCTCTTCGCCCAGCCGGTAAAGCGTCGACATGTATTTATATTGCGAATCAAAAGGAATTTTACTGCGCAACTCGCTGGGCTGCGGCGGCAGGGTTATCTTCGCCGCCAGCACCTTCAATGCCCCCTCGGTGGGGCCGCCGGTGATTTTCCACAGCCCGCTTTCCTCTTTGATAAGCTGGCTGTCGTTACACAGATCGATGGTGCGCAGATAGCGCTCAAGAAGCGATCCTGGCGCCACCGCAACCGGCGACGGGTCGTCGATAGCATGGATTTTACCGACCGGCTCATAGCTGTCCCCTTCCACCCGATAGACGCTGTCCGCGGTGATCACCGCCTTCACCGTCATTTCGTTCATGGTCAGGGTCCCGGTTTTATCCGAACAGATAACGGTCATCGCGCCGAGGGTTTCTACCGTCGGCAGCTTGCGGATAATCGCTTTCTGGCGGGCCATCGCCTGCACGCCGAGCGACAGAATAATCGAGATAATCGCCGGCAACCCTTCTGGGACCGAGGCCACCGCGAGGCTAATCAACGACAGCATCAGTTCGGAGACCGGCATATCACGGAACAGCAGGCTAAAGACGAACAGCGCCGCCATCATCACCAGAATCAGGATGAAGATGGCTTTGCCCAGCTTGTCCATCTGCACCAGCAGCGGCGTGCGGTGCTTCTCAATGCCCGCCATCATTTGGTTGATGTGGCCCAGCTCGGTATCGCCGCCGGTGGCCACCACGATCCCTTTCCCCGCCCCTGAGCTGACGGTGGTCCCGGAAAACAACAGGTTGCTGCGATCGCCGAGCGGTAAATCGCCGCTTAGCGGCTCGGTGGTTTTTTCCACCACCGTCGACTCGCCGGTGAGGATCGCCTCTTCCACCCGCAGGTTGTGCGCCTCAATCACCCGTAAATCGGCGGGGATACGGTCGCCGGCGCGGATCACCACGATATCGCCGGGTACCAGCGAGGTGGTGGGGATGGTTTCATGGTTGCCCTGTCGGATCACCACCGCCTCGCTGGACAGCATATTGCGAATACTCTGCAGCGATTTTTCCGCATTACTCTCCTGAATGAAGCCGATCAGCGCATTGACCACCGCCACCGCGAGGATCACTGACATGTCGATCCAGTGGCCCATTACCGCCTTCAGCAGCGCCGCCGCCAGCAGGACGTAGATCAGCACATCGTTAAAATGCACAATAAAACGCAGCCAGGCGGGTTTACCCGGCTTCTGCGGCAGGGCGTTTTCGCCATACTGCTGCAGGCGCGTGGCCGCCTCTGTTCCGCTAATCCCGTCCGGCGAACTCTGTACGCTGGCGAGCGTCTCCTCGACGGAGCGCTGATAATAGGGCGCCCCCGGTTTATCTGTATTCATACTCTCTCCCTCGATTTCTGAAGCGGAAGTCAGGACGACATCCCGCCGTCATCAGCGCACAACGAAAACCGGTACATGGGCATAGCGCACGATATTGGCCGCTTCCGAGCCCAGCAGGTGAGTCTGAATCCCCGGATTGCGCGAACCGACAATCACCACGTCCGCTTGTAGCTCATCGGCCAGAGCAATCACTTGATCGCGAACATTGCCACTGCGCACATAAAGATGGCTGGCGTCTTCCGCAAGGCCATTTTTTTTGACCAGCTCAGTCAGTTTTTCCTTAGCGGTATTAATCAAATGGTCTTCCATCTTTCGGGCATCAGAGATAAATCCGCGCGTTAACACCGGAGAGAATGCCGGAATGACATGGACAAGATGAATTTGCCCGGAAGAATGCTGGGCGAGGAATTTCGCATGAGAAAGGGCTTTGTCGGCCAGGCCTGCATCAAACACGTCAACGGGAACAACGATATTTTTATACATGAGATAATCCTTTTATTACCAATACAATGCGTAGTGATGAATAACCCCATACTTGGGGAGGAACGAAATCTCAACAACAGAAGCGGCGAGCGGAATAGATGTTATTAAACGTAGCACAGGAAAATTAACATTAGAAAATGACGGATTAATAGACTGAAAAATATTATAAAAACCATATATTCCTTGCAGATCTCCTGCGTTTTCCCCAACAGTGCCGCTGCCGCTCGCGGTATGCTCTTTTTTAACACTTCACCTTTTCTCCGACTATGCTGATTACAAGCAGGAGTGCCGCTCCGAATGTCCGGTGGTCACCGTGGGGGCCGAATTAAATGACATTCGCGGTTCGGGTGGGAGTAAAGGGAGAAAATCATGTTTGGTTATAGCCTGTTACGTCTGGGATTATTTGTCGCGCTGGCCATTGTCGCCTGCACGCTGGTGGGACTATTCACCTATCTGGTTGTCGCCGCCCTCGCCGAATAAGCGTGCGCCGCGTAATAAAAATGTAAAATAAATCCTGAATCTGAGGGAATACTGTGAACCGTTATTTTTCTCTCATCCCGGTTGTTATTTTATTTACAACCGCTTGCGATCAGAAATCGCCGTCCGTCGAGTCCGCCCCGCGCATGGTCAAGGTGGCGCAGGTGACCGCCGTGGGCAATACCCAGCAGCGAACATTTCCGGCACGTATCGAGTCTGGCGACTCCACCGAGCTGTCGTTTAAGCGGGGGGGCCAGGTGGAATCGCTGGATATTCGCCAGGGGGCGACCATCGCCCAGGGGCAAACGCTGGCGCGCCTGAATGCCCGCGAGGCCCAACAGCGGGTCAATGAACGACAAACGGCGGCTACGCTCGCCCAGCGTCAGTTTGATCGCTTCCAGACCCTGGCGGGACGTCAGGCGATTTCCCAGGCGGAGATGGACGTGCAGCGCGCCAATCGCGATGCCGCCAACGCGGCCTTAAAAATCGCCCGTGAAGAGCTGGCGCAAATGAGCCTCACCGCGCCCTTCGGCGGGATTGCCGCCGGCGTGCATATCCGCAACCATCAGGTGGTCGCCGCCGGCCAGCCGGTGATCACCCTGACGCGTACCGACCTGCTGGATGTGGTCTTCAGCATTCCCGAAAATCTGTTCACCTCCCTGGATATCCGCAATACCGCCTACCGCCCCGTCGTCAGGATCAATACCCTGCCGGGCCGAGAATTTACGGCGGAATACAAAGAGCATACCGGCAGCAGCGACAACAGCACCCTTACCTGGCAGATCATTTTAACCATGCCGCGGTCGGATGATTTTCCCACCGTCGGCGGGGTCAGCGGCACCGTGACGGTCAATCTCGGCAATTTACCGGCCAGCGCCGGAAGGGAAACGCTCATGGTGCCGGTAGAGGCGGTGTTTAACCCGGATAACCGGCCGAAGAATGAACCGGTCGTCTGGGTGGTAAAAGGCGACAACGCGCATCGGTTTCTTGAGGAGCGCAAGGTCACGGTCGGCGAGGTGACCTCGCAGGGAGTGGCCATCACCGACGGTCTCCGCGCGGGTGAAGAGGTGGTCGCGGCGGGCGTGAGCGAGCTGCATGCCGGGCAGCCGGTGCGGATCTGGACGCGTGAACGAGGATTATAAATGGACATTTCCCGTCAGTTTATTAATAACCCGACCCGCGTCTGGTTAGCCATTCTGCTGCTGGGGGTGGGTGGTCTGTTCGCCCTGCTCAATATCGGCCGTCTGGAAGATCCTGCCTTCACCATCAAAACGGCGGTGATCGTGACCCACTACCCGGGCGCGTCCGCTCAACAGGTGGAGGAGGAGGTGACCCTGCCGCTGGAAAACGCGATTCAGCAGCTTCCCTCACTGGATAACGTCAGCTCCATCTCCTCAAATGGCTTATCGCAAATTACGGTGAATATCGCTTCGCAGTACCATTCCAGCGAGCTGCCGCAAATCTGGGATGAGCTACGTCGCCGCGTCGGTGACGCCAGCCGACTTTTCCCCCCTGGCGTAGTGACCCCCTTCGTCAACGATGACTTTGGCGATGTGTTTGGTTTTTTCTTCGCTATCTCGGGCGACAGTTTTACCAACCCCGAGCTGGTGCGCTATGCCGAACAGCTGCGTCGGGAGCTGGTGCTGGTTCCTGGGGTCGGTAAAGTCGCTATCGGCGGCGTCATTCCGCAACAGATCAATGTTGATATCTCGCTGGCGAAAATGGCGGCGCGCGGGATCACGCTCAACCAGCTCGCCGCTATCCTGACCCGGCTCAACGTGGTGTCCAGTGCCGGAGAGATCCGCGTTGGCAGCGAATCGATCCGCCTACACCCCACCGGGGAGTTTCAAAGCATCGATGAACTGGGGGATCTGCTGGTCAGCCCTCACGGCGCCAGCGCCACCACTCGACTGCGGGATATTGCCACGCTGTCGCGCGGGCTGACTGACTCGCCGTCCAGTATTTATCATGCCAACGGCCGCCAGGCGGTGACCATGGGGGTCTCTTTTATTCCTGGCGTCAACGTCATTGACGTCGGGCACGCCCTTGAAGCCCGCCTCCAGCAGATGGCCGCCGACAAACCGGCGGGTATCGATATCGCCATTTTTTACGATCAGGCGGCTGAGGTCGCCCACTCGGTCAATGGCTTTATTACCAACTTCCTGATGGCCCTGGCGATCGTGGTCGGCGTGCTGCTGGTGTTCATGGGAGTACGCAGCGGGATCATTATCGCCCTGTCGCTGGCGCTCAACGTCCTCGGCACCCTGCTTATCATGTTTGTCTGGGGGATCGAGTTACAGCGGATCTCCCTCGGGGCGCTGATCATCGCCCTGAGTATGCTGGTGGATAATGCCATTGTCATTGTCGAAGGGGTGCTTATCGCCCGCCAGCAAGGATCGCCGCTGCTGGGCGCCATTAACTATGTGATCCGCCGCTCCGCCCTGCCGCTGCTCGGCGCCACGGTCATCGCCATCCTCGCCTTCGCGCCGATTGGCCTCTCGCAGGACTCCACCGGAGAGTATTGCAAATCCCTGTTCCAGGTGCTGCTGATCTCCCTGATGCTCAGCTGGTTCTCCGCCCTGACCATCACTCCGGTGCTCATTAAGTGGTGGTTGTTTAAACACGCCCCGCCGGCCGCCGCGCCGGCGGAAAAAGCCGATCCCTACCGCGGCCGCTTTTACCGTGGCTATCAGCAGACGCTGCGAATACTGCTGCAGCAAAAGACCCTGACCCTGGTGCTGATGGGCGCCCTGCTGGCCGCGGCGATCTGGGGCTTCACCTTCGTGCGGCAGAATTTCTTTCCGTCATCGAATACGCCCATTTTCTTTGTCGACCTGTGGCTGCCCTACGGTACCGATATTAACGCCACCGAGCAGATGACCCGCGATATTGAGCGGTCGATCGCCGGCCAGCCGGGGGTGGTCACCCCCGTCGCCACCATTGGCCAGGGCAGTATGCGTTTTATTCTTACCTACAGCGGTCAGCGGCAGTACAGCAACTACGCGCAGATTATGGTGCGGATGGACGACCAGCGCGGCATCGCCCCCGTCACCCGCCACGTCGAAACCTGGATCGCCAGAAACTACCCGCAGGTGAACGCCAGCACCAAACGCATTATGTTCGGCCCCTCCGGGGATAGCGCGATTGAAGTGCGCATTAAGGGCCCTGACCCGGATACACTGCGCGCGCTGGCCAGTCAGGTGAGCGATATTCTCGCTGAGGATCCGGCGACCGACAGCGTGCGTAACGACTGGCAGAACCGCAGCAAGGTGATCCGCCCGCAGTACTCCCTAGCGCTGGGGCGCGAGCTGGGGGTGGATAAACAGGACATTGATAACGCGCTGGAGATGAATTTCTCCGGCAGTCGCGCCGGGTTATATCGCGAGGGCGCCGATCTGCTGCCGGTGATCGTCCGGCCGCCGGCAGCGGAGCGACAGGATGCCAACCATTTGCATAACGTGCTGGTCTGGAGCCAGAGCCGCCAGCAGTATATCCCGTTGAGTAACGTCATCCATGGCTTCTCCCTGGAGTGGGAAGATCCCTTAATTCTCCGCCGGGATCGCACCCGGGTGCTGACGGTCCAGACCGATCCCAGCCCGCAAAGCGGCCAAACCTCGGGTGATATTCTCGCCCGGGTGAAACCGCGCATTGACGCATTGACGCTGCCGCATGGCTATCGCATCGAATGGGGCGGCGATGCCGAGAACTCCAGTGAAGCACAGCAAGGGCTGTTCACGACCCTGCCGCTTGGCTATCTGGTGATGTTTATCATTACGGTGCTGATGTTCAGTTCGCTGAAAAACGCTGTCGCCATCTGGCTGACCGTCCCGCTGGCGCTGATCGGCGTCACGCCCGGCTTTTTGCTGACCGGCATCCCCTTCGGCTTTATGGCCTTAATCGGCCTTCTCAGCCTCAGCGGCATGCTGATCCGCAACGGCATTGTGCTGGTGGAAGAGATAGAGCAACAAAAACAGGAGAAAGATCAACGACAAGCGATCATTGATGCGGCAACATCTCGTCTGCGGCCGATCCTGCTGACCGCCTTCACCACCGTGCTTGGCCTTGCCCCGCTGCTGCGCGATGTTTTTTTCCAGAGTATGGCAGTGGTGATTATGTTCGGTCTGGCCTTCGCCACCGTGCTAACGTTGCTGGTTCTGCCGGTGATTTACGCCTGCTTTCACCATAAGGATATGACGCCTCAACGATGAACAGTACCGGTCTGAGCATTATTAAGACACTCGGCTGTATGACAGCGGTGACTTTTTTCACCATCTATAACACCTGGGATCGCTTTGATTATGACTATCACTGGATCCTCGGGCTGCTGACCTTTGTCTCGACCATCGCCACGCCGCTGTTTTTTGTGGTGGCCGGCTATCTTGATGCGCAAACGCGACACGACGCCAACTGGCAAATTGGTAAAATTAAAAGCGTGGTGATCGTCTTTCTGTTTTGGGTGACGGTCTATTATGTCTGGGAGCCTTACCAGCGCGGCTACCTGATCCAGCCCTGGTTTATTTTCGCCCTGATTGTCATCTATACCTTCCATCCCCTGATTGCCTGGCTCAGCCAGCGGCGCGGTCTGTTTTTCTCCGTGGTCCTGACGCTACTGTGCTGCTCTTATGGTTACGACCTGCTCTCGGTGCTCTACCCGGAAAGACATCTTTTCAGCCTGGCGCCGCAGTATCGTCTGTGGACGTGGCTACTTTTTTATTTAACCGGGCAGTTGTTTAACGATCCGCGGGTCACGGAGTGGATACGCGACCCGCGGGTGATTAAAGCCGCCATTATCGCCCTGCCCTTTGTCTATTTATTTACCTGGTTTTATGAACGCCACTTTTTCTTCGCGTTGTTTAAAGCCGATCGCAATGCGTTCATTCTCACGGGGTCGCAGATTTATATTCTGATCGTCCTGCTGGTGATCGCCGCTAACGCCGTACAGTTTAAAAAGAACCGCAAGCTGAAGGAGGCCGTGCTGGCGACGGTTAGCAAAGCGATGACCGGGGTCTATATTTTGCACTACTCCGTTTTTCACCTGCTGGTGATGCTGATCCCTATTCACTCGTTAGCCACCAAGCTGGGAGTGATTGCCCTAACGTTTGTCCTGTCGGTGCTCATTTCCCTCGCCGCGCTCTCCAGTACGCTGCTCAGGAAGGTGATAACCCTGTAACAAACGACGCGGTAACTTAGCGGAAGCTCCACTGGATGCTGATCACAAACACGCTGGGAATAATAATGCCGCTCTCAAGGGCGAAATAGTCGGTAAAGTTGTACTGGATAGCATGGTAGATATAGGGTGAAAAGCCGATCCCGGTGGCGTCCTTAAAATCTTTATAGGAGCCATGATCGCCGCAATGCTCGAAGGCGTCGAAGAAGAATTCGCCGGTATAGCCGTAAACGCCTTTGAAGGTCCACCCGCTGCCGTTGTGGTACCAGTCTCTTCTCACCCCCAGCGCCAGACAGCGATCGTCGAAACTGTTATTCATGGTGCCAATCAGCAGGCTGTATTTCGAGTCGTCAGAGAATTTCCGCTCCACCGAGAAAAAGTGGTTCTCGAAATTCTCAGTATATTGACCGTGATTATTGGTCAGATGGTAAACATAGGAACCGGTATTCACCGAATAGAGGTTAATCTCTTTCGCCTGCGCGAGAGTCGCTAACCCGGCCAGGAGCATCACGCTTTTACCGCGCATTTCCCCTCCTCACACCTCTACGCCTGTCCATAGACAGACTGCCTTTGCCGTATTTACCGGTCGTGACAGGGGTAAAAGACCCGACAGGGAAATGGGGGAAAGATAACGATGCCGAACCATCGCATCGCTAGTAAAAAGCGTAGCACACGCCTTATCCGCCAACAAACCGACCGAAGCGTTAACGAAATGGCCGATGTGTTGCTCTTTACCTGATTGTGCAAAAAACAGACAAAACCTCACCTGATATCCGCTATGATCAGCGTCCGACGCGGAAGAAAGCCACCTGTCGACGACAGAGTTGCTGTGTACCCCTTCCTGCGTCGGCGCGATTTCATCCAACACGCCAGCCAGCACAATACCTTCCCATTGAGCTCACGCCTGTCGTCAGCCTCTTCCCGCTAGTTTTACAGGTGGATCCTGCACAAACCGGCTTTTATGTACAAGTTATGCAAGCAATTAAACCATTTAAAATCAATAACTAAAAATACAAACTAAAAATCAGCCGTTCTGTTGTACATATAGTTCTGAAAAAAGTTGTACATAATGGGATCACCGTCTATAGTTTGGAGTGTTGACTGCTTGTTGCGCAACGAAGCGGGGATGTTTAACGGTGGCGCGGCAAGTCAGGCGGTGGTTCCTGGTTTTGCATTTCCTGTTCGTGACTTGGCGCGTACCGATGGTACGTAGCGACTTTTATTGTCAGTTTGCGTTATACGTGGGAGAGTTCGAGCTATGCATATTAAAAATACCATTCCAGCAGAGTTTGTCTTCAATTCGGCCCTGATGAAGAATATTGAAAATACGCTCATTAAGCAGCACAGAACGATAAATAATGAGCGGATGATTACGGAAATTCAGCATCGCCTGCAAACGGAAAGTAATGAAATACTCTCCGACCTCTATTTGCAGGCGCTGGATATGCTGTACAGCAAACCTCATCATTAATTAAACTCGCGGAGCTGGCAGCAGACTTAAGCCTGCGGCGCCGGCACGCCTGGGTCTCTATCGGCTAACTGAGGCAAATAAAATGTCACACCATAATACCTGCTATCGTACTGAACATTACGATCTGTGGTTTGATAATCGTTTTCTTCTCTATGGGATGTCGCTGATCCTGAATAGTCTGCCGGCATCTTACTTTCGCAAAAAACATGTTTTCTTTACCAGCGACAATTATTTCGCGGTACTGCAGCATAACTATAATCGTCGGGATACGTTATTTATTTTGTTAACCGAAGGCAACGATCTTAATTTTCTTAGTGAACTGCCTATGCTGCGCTTACCGGCCAATTCAACGCCGGAAGAGTTAAAGATATTTCTGCACCAGCCAACCCGCTACTATAAAACCCACCCGGCGCCGGGCGCCTCGGTGCAGTTTACCGAGCGGGAAAAGAAAGTTATTCAACTTATCAGCAATGGCGAAGCGGTCGCCAGCATTGGCCGGTCGCTGAATCTGCATATTAAAACCATTTATCAGATCCGGCTGAATCTGATTAAAAAGCTCGGCTGTAGCGGTAGGACCGATTTTTTTAATATCAGCCGCAGCGAAACCTTTAAATCCTGGAGCCAGATCCACCTGTAACCCGGCGCGTTAGCCCCGGTCTGCTTTGCGGATCGGGGCGATTAATTATTACCGTGAAAATGGATGCTGAAGCCCTGCTCCTGCCAGTGGCTGAGCAGCTCTTCCTGGAGAGGGGTGGCGGCGCGTCCGGTCCAGACGAAGATATGCTGCCCGGGGAACAGCTCGGGCCGCGGCGACTCCAGCGGTTCGGCGAGGACGTTGACGTGCCAGCCGCGCTGGGAAAGACGCCATGCCTCCAGCCACAGACGCGTCCTGTCCTCATTGCTCCAGCCCACCAGCAGCGTCTCCCTGCCGTTCTTTTTACGCGCTTCGGCGAGAAACAGCGCCACGCAGTCAATCAGCAGACCATCCAGCAAACTACTAATCACCAGAGAGGTATTCTGATCGAGCTTCAGACGCTGACGTACCGGCACTAACAGGCTGTCGATGAGCGTGTCGACGGGGTGTTGATGGCTTAGCGCCAGTAATTTGGCACGGATTCTGGCGGGCTGCATATAACGCAGAATGGACATCATCTCTTCCTGAAGATGCGCGGATTCGTCGCGCGCCGCCAGCAGGTTACCCTCCAGCAGCGCTTTGACTTTCCCGACGGATACGCCGCGCTCGATCCAGCGCTTGATCTCTTCAATGCGCAGGATATCTTCTTCATCAAATTGCCGATGCCCGCCTTCGCTACGCTGCGGTTTCAGTAGACCGTAACGACGCTGCCAGGCGCGCAGTGTGACCGGATTGATTCCGCAACGTTCGGCGACTTCACCGATACTGTAAAACGCCATAGCAGCCTCACATCAACCTGATACTTTAATACCTAAACTAACGAATTCAGGCATCCTGTACAACTCTATTTTCTTGTACAGATAAAGATAACAGGTTGTGGCTCACAGCGCTTGGGAAAAAGATGAAAAAATAGTTGGCTGATTTCGCGGTGGATTATTTTTTTTCCGGCCAGGCGACGGCGGGTAAGCCCCCCAGGCGCGCGCTGGCGAACAAATTCCCCTGAAACTGCGAAATACCGGCTGATTCCAGCCACATCCACTCTTCAGCACGCTCAACGCCGACGGCAGAAACCGCAATCTCCAGCGAAAAACAGCATTTGATAATCGCCTGTACAATTGACTGCCGCGGTCCATCCTGGTGGATATTGCGGATCAGCTCATGGTCGATTTTAATTCTGTCGGGCTGGTATTGCGCCAGCAGCGACAGCCCGGCAAACCCGGCGCCGAAGTGATCGATGGCAAGATTGATACCCGCCCCTTTTAGCTTTCGCACCGCATCGGTAAAATCATCCATCCGCGAAATCACTTCCCGTTCGGTAAACTCGACAATAATCTGTTCAGGAATAAGATCATTACGCTGAATTTGATCGAGCAGGAAACCCACCGCGTTCGGCGCTTTAACCAGCGTCATCGGCAGTAAATTAATACTTAACGCCTTATTACGTAAGCCTAATTGCCCGGCCAGCGACAGCGCGACGCGTTTACTGTGCAGATCGGCGAGATAAATATCGTCCCCGGAAAGCCCGGCAAAATAGGCGCCAGGCGACTGGCCGTCCGGTGTGCGTAACAGCGCTTCCCACGAAATAATTTCGCAGGCGAAAGGGTCGACAATCGGCTGGAAGGCAAAGGACCAGCTTTCCTTATTATCAATTATCGGCGTATCAGGATAGAAAGTATTCTGATCGGGGATAAATACCCAGCTGTCAGCGGAAGGAATCTCAAAATAGTTCGCTTTTTCCGTTGATTCGACAAAGGTGCGGAAAAATTGCAGTGCCCGGTCGTCATAGGTGAGCTGATATTTTGTGGTCCCGCGGTCCATCACCGTCTGCAGCACCTCCTCGCGATCATGTTCCCGTAAATCAAACAGTTCCATACCGACCTTACCGAAACGGCGGGACGGCGCATAATCGCACAGAAGCTCTACCAGGTTATAATGGCGGGGATCGCGGCAAATATGCTGATAAATATCCTGAACCTTTTCTTCAGGCCCCTCAATGAGTTGAAAAAAATGCGTCCCGTTAAAAAGTAAAATACCGGTGACGTCCGCCTGCCCATTTCTTTCGTTTGCCCTGGCAACCATGGCCTCGATCGATTTGAATGAGACATTGTCGCAAATATGGCTGCGATAAATGATGGTGGTTAGCATAGTGATTCCAGATGGGAGGGTAAGCATTCACAGTAGCAGTTATCAGGCTAATCGTCTTGTAAAACTACGTTTTGTCTTAACAAAAAAGATACACTAAAAATCCCTTTTTTGTGCAAGGCTTTTTCATTTTTCTTTTCTTGTACAACGTGCACCGTTAAATCCTACCTTTACAAGCCAGAATCGCACAAAACACATAAAAATAAATTATTAAAAATCAATGATTTAACCATGCCTGAATCATTATTGTTCAACTTTGTGTGTACAGGTTAACAATTATTGTATAAGTTTAATGGCAGTTAACAGATGAGTGAAATGTAAGGAGCAGATATGCAGCAGAATGGTTACATTCCAGATACAGCGAACGCAATTGCCCAGTATTTCAACAAAGCATCGTTACCTTCCCAGCAGGAAACGCTGGGTCAGATTGTGATGGATATTCTCAACGAAGGGCGTCATCTCAACCGCAAGGCGCTGTGCACTAAACTGTTGAGCCGACTCGACCGGGCCCGTGCCCCCGAGGAAGAGAGTCACTATCAGACCTTAATTGGTCTGCTGTTTGCCGATCAGGAATAACGTCATCGATCGTCGCCTGTTGCGCCGCAGTAGCAGATGAGGGGCGATCGCTTCCATAAACCTGCTGCTGACCTGAATGTCCGTTCGCAGATTCAGGGAGAGAGTGGCATGCAGTGAGACGGTTATGAATAGCAGTGAAACTGAGGAAATCACCGATGAGATCATCGGCGAGGCGGTACTCGCGCTTCTGAAAACGAATCGCCCTATTACCACCCCGACCCTGCTGGTTCGACTTCGGTTGATGCAGGCGACAGAGTCAGACCGACAGCGAAGAAAGGTTATCGCTGCCGTGATTGAAGAAATTTGCGCAAAGCTTGCCCGTCAGCGGAAGCAAGCGCCTTTGCAGGTAAAGAAAATCAATGGCCGTTGGGAAACCCGAGGATCGCCGGCGCAAAGCGCCATGGCGCCGGAAGGTAAAAAGATCCACTGAGTATCCTAACCGTGGTGAATAACACAGAGTGAGAATGTGATGAGACAGACTATGCATCAGCAACCCGATATTTACGCAGGACTGCAGGACACCGCGCTCTCCGACTATTTCCGTAACGCCGGTGATAAGCTGGTTGATGAGTCCGCCGTGATGTCGCTGGCCATCAACAGTATTCTCCAGTCAGAAGGTCACCTGAACAATAAGGCCATTATTTTATGGCTGATTCAGGCGCTGGAAAGCACCGATGACGTGGTGACCGCAGACGTGATCCGTAAAACGCTGGAGATTGTCGTCGGCTACACCATGGACGATATCTAAGGCCGTCACGCTTCAGGCCCGCCAGGGCAACCCCTTTCCGACAGAGCCTGTCCGCTCTGTTAAAAAAAACCTCGCTGACGCGAGGTTTTTTCATTTACGCCTGACGGATCAGTGGGCGTTGACTACCACCCACATCGGCCCCTGCCCGACCGCATAGCGACCTTTCTCCTGCAGCAGCCCCTGCTCGCCGGTAATTTCGTACACCGCGATATGGTGCGACTTCTGCCCGGCGGCAATCAGATACTTACCGCTGTGATCGAGATTAAAGCCGCGCGGCTGGGTTTCGGTCGGCTGATAGCCCTCCACCGCCAGCACGCTGCCATCTTCCGACACGCTGAACACCGTGATGATGCTGGCGGTACGATCGCAGGCGTACAGGTGACGACCGTCCGGAGTGATATGAATATCCGCCGCCCAGCGCACGCCGGTGAAATCAGACGGCATCATATCCAGCGTTTGTACACATTCGATATTGCCATTCGGGTCTTTCAGCTCCCAGACGTCAATTGAGCTGTTTAGCTCATTGACGCAGTAACCATACTGCTGGTTCGGATGGAACACCATGTGGCGCGGACCCGCCCCTTCGACGGTGGTGACTTCCGCTGGCTCCTGGGCGGAGAGGAAACCATCCTCGCTGAGGGTAAACAGACAGATGCGATCCTGCTTCAGCGCCGGCACCCACAGGGTACGATTGTCCGGGGAGATATTAGCCGAGTGGCAGCCTTCCAGCCCGTCCACCACGGTGATGGTTTCGCCCGGCAGACCATCCTGCAGCGGGGTCACGCTGACGCAGCCCTGATTGTAAGAGGCGCTGAAGACAAAGCGACCATGATGATCGGTAGAGATGTGGGTCGGGCTGCCCGGCAGCGCCGCTTCCCCTGCGAAGGTCAACGCCCCGTTATCCGGCGTGATGCGATAAGCTAACACGCGAAACTCCGGACGAACGCCAACGTACAGATACTCCTTATTGGGGCTGACCACCATCGGCTGGACCTGCCCCGGGGCATCAACCACCTGCACCAGCGTCAGTTTGCCGTCCGCTTCAAGACTCCAGACGTGGATTTGTTGGCTTTCCGGGCTGGCGGTATAAACGGTTTGTTTCATGACTACTCCTTCCCTCACTGCACGTGGATTTTTCATTTTCAGGATAACTGCACCCCGAAAATTATAAGACATCCGCCCATGATACTCGCATCGCGCGCCGAATTACCGACGGACGGCGGCACAAAGGGCATACAGACATTCACGGCAGATGTGGAAAAATTGGTCCTGACGCCACGGCGGTGTACCATCATGGCCTGGTCACTTTTCAACATCTACCGGAAATAACACATGACAACACGCGTGATTGCCCTGGATTTAGACGGCACCCTGCTCACCAGCAAAAAAACCATCCTGCCCGCTTCGCTGGAAGCGCTGGCCCGCGCCAGAGAGGCGGGCTACCAGGTGATCGTCGTTACCGGACGTCATCACGTCGCTATTCATCCTTTTTATCAGGCACTGGCTCTCGATACACCTGCAATTTGTTGTAATGGCACTTATTTGTATGATTATCACGCAAAAAAGGTTTTGGCGGCCGATCCTATGTCGGTGGAACACGCGGTAAGCCTCACCGCCATGCTCGCCGAACAGCAGATCCACGGCCTGGCCTATGTGGATGACGCGATGCTTTACGAACAGCCCACCGGGCATGTGATCCGCACCCGCAACTGGGCGCAGGCGTTACCGGAGGATCAGCGCCCGGTCTTCAGCCAGGTCGACTCGCTGGCGCAGGCGGTCCGCGAGGTCAAGGCGGTATGGAAATTCGCCCTCACCGACGACGACATTCCCCGTCTCCAGCGCTTTGCGCAGGAGGTCGGCGAGACGCTGGGCCTCGAGTGCGAATGGTCGTGGCACGACCAGGTGGATATCGCTCGCGCCGGCAACAGCAAAGGCAAACGCCTGGCGCAGTGGGTCGCTGACCAGGGGCTGTCGATGCAGAATGTGGTGGCCTTCGGCGATAACTACAACGATCTGAGTATGCTGGAAGCGGCAGGCACCGGGGTGGCGATGGGTAATGCGGTGGACGACGTCAAAGCCCGCGCCAACGTGGTCATCGGCGACAATGAGTCCGCCAGCATCGCCGAGTTTATCTACCGTCAGCTGCTGTGATCAGGCGGCAATCGACACGCTTTTGATCTGGGCAAATACCTGCTGGCCTGGCGCTATCGCCAGGTCATCCCGCGCCCACGGGCTGATTCGAGCCCACAGCGGATGGCCGCTCACCCTGAGCTGAACCTCAATCTGCCCGTTGACCTCCAGACACTGAACCACCTCGGCGCGTAAGATATTGCGGATGCTGGTTGCGGACGGCTGGGCCAGCACCAGCGAGACGTCCGACGCCTGGATGCGGATCCGCGCGCTCTCCCCGGCGGGACGATCGAGCCGGTTAACCCACAGCATTTGATCCCCCAGCGTCAGCGCGGTCATCGCGTACTGCGGATGCTGCGCGGCGACGGTGGCGCTGAGGATCGTACTCTGCTGTTCCGCCGGCAGCCACGGGTGCATCACGCTGCTGCTCCAGACCTCCTCCAGCGGACCGAAAGCCTTCACCTTACCGGCCTCCAGCACCAGCACGCGATCGGCCAGATGCTGGATCTCGTCCAGCGAGTGGCTGACGTAGAGCATCGGAATATGGATCTCCTGCGCCAGCCGCTGCAGATAGGGCAACAGTTCGCGTTTGCGCGGAATATCCAGCGAGGCCAGCGGCTCGTCCAGCAGCAGCAGCTCCGGCGCGGTCAGCAGGGCGCGGCCGATGGCCACGCGCTGCTTTTCGCCGCCGGATAACCGGCCCGGCAGCCGATCCAGCAAGGGCGCAATTCCCAGCAGTTCCACCAGCTTATCGAACTGGCTGACCATGGATTTCGCCATTCCGTACTGCAGATTGCCGCGCACTTTATAGTGGGGAAACAGGCGCGCATCCTGAAATACATAGCCGATCCGCCGCTGCTCCGGCGCCAGGCAGATACGCTGCGCGGTGTCGTTCAGCACCCTTCCGTTGAGGACAATCCGCCCCGCCTGCGGCCGGGTCAGGCCGCTGATAGCGTTGATCAACGACGTTTTCCCGGCGCCTGAGACGCCAAAGATGGCGGTGATCCCGCTGCTGGGCAGCGTTTCACGGATCTGCAGACAGTGGCTGCCGAGGGTCTGGGTAAAGTCCAGCTCGAGCATCATGATCCTCCCATTCGCTGGCGGCTCACGCGGGCCAGCCATTCTGAAATCAAGAGCGAGACCAGCGCCAGGCCGATAGCAATGAGGCAGAGGCGGGCCGCCGCCCCCTCCCCGCCCGGGGTCTGGATCAAGGTGTACATCGCCGAAGGCAGGGTGCGCGTTTCACCGGGAATATTGGAGACGAACGTGATGGTCGCGCCAAACTCCCCTAACGAGCGGGCGAAGGCCAGCACCGTGCCGACAATAATTCCCGGCAGAGTCAGCGGCAGCGTAATGGTGAAAAATACCCGCCAGCGGCTGGCCCCGAGGGTTCTCGCCGCCTGCTCCAGTTTGATGTCCACCCCCTCCAGCGCCAGGCGGATGGCGCGCACCATCAGCGGGAAAGACATCACCGCCGCCGCCAGCACCGCCCCGCGCCAGCTGAAGGCAAAGCTGATGCCGAACCAGTCATACAGCCAGCTGCCAATAAACCCGCGCCGCCCCATGGCCACCAGCAGCAGATACCCCACCACCACCGGCGGCAGCACCAGCGGCAGATGGAGAAGGCTGTCGAGCAGCGCCTTGCCGGGGAAGGTGCGCCGGACCAGCAGCCAGGAAAAAAAGATGCCAAAGGGCAGGCTCAGGGCCACCGCCAGGGAGGAGACTTTCAGGCTCAGCAGCACCGCCTGCCATTCGGGTTCGCTCAGAAACATCAGCGGGTGGTAAATCCGTAACGTTGAAAAATCGCCGACGCTTCCGGCCCTTTCAGGTAGTCATAGAAAGCGCTCACGGCCGCGTTGCGGTGGCCATCGACAATCGCCAGCGGGTACTCGACTTTCTGATGCGACGCCTCCGGGAAAGTGCCAACCACTTTCACCCCTTTGCTGGCCACGGCATCCGATCCGTAGACGATGCCCAGCGGCGCTTCGCTACGCTCCACCAGCGCCAGCGCGCCGCGCACATCTTCCGCCGGGGCGAGCTTCGGCGACAGGGTCTCCCAGGCGCCCAGTTTCTGCAGCGCTTCTTTGGCGTAGATACCTGCCGGAACGTGCTGCGGATCGCCCACCGCCAGACGGCCCCCTTTCAGCAGGCTGGTCCAGTCGGTTTTCTCATCAATGGTTATCGCCCCCTGCGCGCTGGCTTTCGGCGCCACCACCACCAGGCTGTTGCCAAGCAGGGTGGCGCGGGTCGCCGGATCGATGGCCTTTTTGTCTGCCGCGTAATCCATCCACTTTTGATCGGCGGAGATAAACAGGTCCGCCGGGGCGCCTGCTTCAATCTGCCGCGCCAGCGTCGACGACGAGGCAAACGACGAGACGACCTCGACGTTTTTCGCTTTCTTATACGCCTGGGCGATATCCTGCATCGCGTTGGTTAACGACGCGGCCGCGAAAACGGTCACTTTCCCTTCTGCCGCCAGCACCTGACCCGCGACGCACAGCGTGAGCGATACCCCGACCACCCCGCGTAACCAAGAACCTGTCATCTGAATCTCCTGTCAATGCGTTATGTACTCGACAATATAACGATATGCGAAGCGTTTTTATAGTGACGCAGGACAATAAAATGAAGGGAAATGATACAGGAGGGAAATAGCACAGCGCCCGGTTAAACCGGGCGCCGGGAAATCAATGATTTTGCTGGCTGCGATCTTTGTGGCCGACGCCGGAGAAGAGGTTGAACACTTCACCAAGACCGTAAATCAATCCCAGGATGACCGCCATCACCACCGGTACCATGATGACCGCAAAAACCAGACTTTTCAAAAGCTCTAACATGGTTCACTCCAGATAGTATGATTCCCTGATTGTAACGGTTTCAGCCGAAAAAACACGCCCCATTTGTGCGGTGGTTAATGACAAACCGCGCAGAGAGGTTTTGCAACGGGGTGACTATCGGTCACAATACGCTTTTTTGTCAGGAAACGATTATGCAGGCCGAAATTCTTCTCACCCTTAAGCTTCAGCAGCGCCTGTTTGCCGACCCCCGGCGGATCGCCCTGCTCAAACAGATTGACCAGACCGGTTCGATAAGCCAGGGGGCGAAGCACGCGGGTATCAGCTATAAAAGCGCGTGGGATGCCATCAACGAGATGAACCAGCTCAGCGAACAGCCGCTGGTGGATCGCGCCACCGGCGGCAAAGGCGGCGGCGGCGCGGTGCTGACCCGCTACGGGCAGCGTCTGATCCAACTGTACGATCTGCTGGCGCAGATCCAGCAGAAAGCGTTTGATGTGCTCAGCGATGACGACGCCCTGCCGATGGACAGCCTGCTAGCGGCCATCTCGCGCTTTTCCCTGCAGACCAGCGCCCGCAACCAGTGGTTCGGCACTATCACCGGCCGCGATCGCCAGCAGGTGCAGCAGCACGTCGAGGTGCTGCTGGCCGACGGGCAGACCCGCCTGAACGTCGCCATTACCGCCCAAAGCGCTGAAAAGCTGGGGCTCGATGAGGGCCAGGAGGTGCTGGTCCTGTTGAAAGCGCCCTGGGTTGGCATCACCCTCGACCCGGCGGTGGCCCGCCAGGCCGAGAACCAGCTGTCGGGTCGCATCAGCCATATCGAATGCGGCTCCGGGCAGTGCGAAGTGCTGATGACCCTTGCGGACGGCCAGACCCTGTGCGCCACCCTGCCGCAGGCCCAGACCTCTGGCCTGACGGAAGGGACGGAGGCGATCGCTTACTTCAACGCCGATCGCATCATTCTCGCTACGTTATGCTGACCCCATTGACATTGCGCGCCTGAAGTCGTATCCCTGATGCACATCGCTGCAAAAAATGGGATACATCATGTCATCATTGCAAATTTCGCAAGGCACGTTTCGCCTGAGCGATACAAAAACCTTAAAAATAGACCACCTGAGCGTGGCGGCGGGTGAAAGCTGGGCGTTCGTCGGCAGCAACGGCAGCGGCAAATCCGCCCTCGCACGGGCCCTGGCCGGCGACCTGACCCTGCTCAGCGGCCAGCGCGAAAGCCTTTTCTCCCGCGTAACCCGCCTCTCCTTCGAACAGCTGCAGAAGCTGGTCAGCGACGAGTGGCAGCGCAATAACACCGACCTGCTCAGCCCCGGAGAAGAAGATACCGGACGCACTACCGCGGAGATTATTCAGGATGAGGTGAAAGATCCGGCCCGCTGCGCGCAGCTTGCCGAACAGTTTGCCATCAGCGCCCTGTTGGACCGCCGCTTTAAGTATCTGTCCACTGGCGAAACGCGTAAGACCCTGCTGTGCCAGGCCCTGATGAGCGATCCGCAACTGCTGATCCTCGACGAGCCGTTCGACGGCCTCGACGTCAACTCCCGCCAGCAGCTGGCCGCCCTGCTGGCCGACCTGCATCGCGCCGGCATCACCCTGGTGCTGGTGCTCAACCGTTTCGATGAGATCCCGGACTTTGTGCAATACGCCGGCGTGCTGGCTGACTGCCTCCTCAGCGAGACCGGCGAGAAGCACGCTCTGCTGCAGCAGGCGCTGGTCGCCCAGCTGGCGCACAGTGAAAAACTGGACGGTATCACCCTGCCGGAGCCGGATGCCCCACCGGCCCGCCATACGCTGACGGAGACGGCGCCGCGTATCGTCCTCAATGACGGGGTGGTCTCCTACAACGATCGCCCGGTCATCAACCACCTCTCCTGGACCGTGAACCCCGGCGAACACTGGCAGATCGTCGGCCCCAACGGCGCGGGTAAATCCACCCTCTTAAGCCTTATCACCGGCGATCACCCCCAGGGCTACAGCAACGATCTCACCCTCTTTGGCCGTCGGCGCGGCAGCGGCGAGACCATCTGGGATATTAAAAAGCATATCGGCTACGTCAGCAGCAGCCTGCATCTGGACTACCGGGTCAGCACCAACGTCCGCAACGTGATTCTGTCGGGCTATTTTGACTCGATCGGCATTTATCAGGCGGTGTCCGATAAACAGCATAAGCTGGTGCAGCAATGGCTGGATATTCTCGGCATCGATAAGCGCACCGCCGACGCGCCGTTTCACAGCCTGTCGTGGGGCCAGCAGCGGCTGGCGCTTATCGTCCGCGCGCTGGTGAAGCATCCAACCCTGCTGATCCTTGATGAACCGCTGCAGGGGCTGGATCCCCTCAATCGCCAGCTGGTGCGCCGCTTCGTCGACGTCCTGATAGGCGAAGGCGCCACGCAGCTGCTGTTTGTCTCGCACCATGCGGAAGATGCCCCGGACTGTATTACCCATCGCCTGGCGTTCGTTCCCAGTGGAGACGGTTACACTTATCAGCTCGGCCCCGTGGCCTGACGCCCCCTGCCGGGGATCGCAAGATCCCTGGTATTTTTCAGAAAAATAGCGCCTTACTCACCTAACCGTATGTATTTTAAAGAAAATATATTAAACGATGCCGTTTCACTCTTGAGTGTAAACGATTCCACTAACTTGTTCTGTGTCACACTTTTCACTTCTTTGATATGCTATCTTCCTCATACACGATAAGCCGAATGGAGCGAATCATGAAAGTTCTGGTTACAGGTGGTAGCGGTTACATTGGAAGTCATACCTGCGTTCAACTGCTGCTGCAGGGGCATGAGGTGGTGATCCTCGACAATCTCTGCAACAGCAAGCGCAGCGTACTGCCGGTGATTGAGCGTCTCGGCGGCAAAGAAGCCACCTTTATTGAAGGCGATATTCGTAACGAAGCGCTGATGACCGAGATCCTCCACGATCACGCCATTGAAGCGGTGATCCACTTCGCCGGGCTGAAAGCCGTCGGGGAGTCCGTCGCCAAGCCGCTGGAATATTACGACAATAACGTCACCGGCACACTGAAATTAGTCTCCGCCATGCGCGCCGCGGGCGTGAAGAACTTCATCTTTAGCTCCTCCGCCACCGTCTACGGCGACCAGCCGAAAATCCCGTATGTCGAAAGCTTCCCGACCGGCACCCCGCAAAGCCCCTACGGTAAAAGCAAACTGATGGTGGAGCAGATCCTGACCGACCTGCAAAAAGCGCAGCCGGAGTGGAGCATTGCGCTGCTGCGCTACTTCAACCCGGTCGGCGCCCACCCGTCGGGCGACATGGGCGAAGACCCGCAGGGGATCCCGAATAACCTGATGCCCTACATCGCCCAGGTCGCCGTTGGCCGTCGCGAATCGCTGGCCGTGTTTGGTAACGACTACCCGACCGAAGATGGCACCGGCGTGCGCGATTATATCCACGTGATGGACCTTGCCGACGGCCACGTCGCGGCCATGGAAAAACTGGCTGACAAAGCCGGGGTCCATATCTACAACCTTGGCGCCGGCGTCGGCAGCAGCGTGCTCGACGTGGTCAATGCTTTCAGCAAGGCCTGCGGCAAACCGATTAACTACCATTTCGCGCCGCGCCGCGATGGCGACCTCCCGGCCTACTGGGCGGATGCCGCCAAGGCCGACCGCGAGCTGAACTGGCGCGTGACGCGCAACCTGGACGAAATGGCACAGGACACCTGGAACTGGCAGTCCCGCCATCCGCAGGGTTATCCAGACTAAGGAACCTTCATGAGCGTATTTAACCCCGTTGACCATCCGCATCGTCGTTATAACCCGTTAACCGGGCAGTGGATTCTGGTTTCTCCGCATCGCGCCAAGCGCCCCTGGCAGGGAGCGCAGGAGACGCCGGCGAAACAGACCTTGCCGGCCCACGATCCGGACTGTTTCCTGTGCCCGGGCAACACCCGGGTCACCGGCGACACGAATCCGAATTACACCGGCACCTACGTGTTTACCAACGACTTTGCGGCCCTGATGACCGACACCCCGGATGCCCCGGAGAGTGACGATCCGCTGATGCGCTGCCAAAGCGCGCGCGGCACCAGTCGGGTGATCTGCTTCTCGCCAGACCACAGCAAAACGCTGCCGGAACTGAGCCTTGAAGCGCTGGAAGGCGTGGTTAAAGCGTGGCAGGAACAGACCGCGGACCTCGGGAAAAGCTACCCGTGGGTGCAGGTCTTTGAAAACAAAGGAGCAGCGATGGGCTGCTCCAACCCACACCCGCACGGTCAGGTATGGGCCAACAGCTTCCTGCCTAATGAAGCGGAACGGGAAGACCGTCTGCAGAAAGCGTATTATGCCAGCCAGGGCCAGCCGATGCTGCTGGACTATGCCCGGCGCGAACTGGCCGACGGCAGCCGCACGGTGGTCGACACCGATCACTGGCTGGCGGTCGTGCCCTACTGGGCCGCGTGGCCGTTCGAAACGCTGCTGCTGCCGAAAGCGCCCGTGCAGCGTATTACCGATTTAACCGACGCCCAGCGCAGCGATCTGGCGCTGGCGTTGAAAAAGCTGACCAGCCGTTACGACAACCTGTTCCAGTGCTCATTCCCCTACTCCATGGGCTGGCACGGCGCGCCGTTTAACGATGAAGACCATAACCACTGGCAGCTTCACGCCCACTTTTATCCGCCGCTGCTGCGCTCCGCGACGGTCCGCAAGTTTATGGTTGGCTACGAAATGCTGGCCGAAACGCAGCGCGATCTCACCGCCGAGCAAGCTGCCGAACGACTGCGCGCCGTCAGCGACGTCCATTTTCGTGAATCCGGAGTGTAATGATGAGTCTGAAAGAGAAAACCCAAACCCTGTTTGCTGAGGCCTTCGGCTACCCGGCCAGCCATGTCATTCAGGCGCCAGGCCGCGTCAACCTGATCGGCGAGCATACCGATTACAACGACGGCTTTGTGCTGCCCTGCGCCATCGACTACCAGACGGTGATCAGCTGTGCGCCGCGCGACGATCGTACCGTGCGGGTGATTGCCGCCGATTACGACAATCAGACCGACGAATTCTCTCTCGACGCGCCGATTCTCAGCCACGACACCCAGCAGTGGTCGAACTATGTCCGCGGCGTGGTGAAGCATCTGCAACAGCGGAACAGCCACTTCGGCGGCGCAGATCTGGTGATCAGCGGCAATGTGCCGCAGGGCGCAGGCTTAAGCTCCTCAGCCTCGCTGGAGGTCGCCGTCGGCACCGTGTTCCAGCAGCTCTACCATCTGCCGCTCGACGGCGCGCAAATCGCCCTCAACGGCCAGGAGGCGGAAAATCAGTTCGTCGGCTGCAACTGCGGGATCATGGATCAGCTGATTTCGGCGCTGGGCAAAAAAGACCATGCGCTGCTGATCGACTGCCGCTCGCTGGGCACCAAAGCCGTCTCGATGCCGAAAGGCGTGGCGGTGGTGATTATCAACAGTAACTTTAAGCGCACCCTCGTCGGCAGCGAGTACAACACCCGTCGTGAACAGTGCGAGACCGGCGCGCGCTTCTTCCAGCAGCCCGCTCTGCGCGATGTCACCCTTGAGCAATTCAACGCTGTCGCCCATGAGCTGGATCCGGTGGTGGCGAAGCGGGTACGTCATGTGCTGACGGAGAATGCCCGCACCGTGGAAGCCGCCAGCGCCCTTGAAAAAGGCGACCTGAAGCGGATGGGCGAGCTGATGGCCGAATCCCACGCCTCGATGCGCGATGATTTCGAGATCACCGTCCCGCAGATCGACACCCTGGTGGAGATCGTTAAGGCGACAATCGGCGATAAGGGCGGCGTGCGCATGACCGGCGGCGGTTTTGGCGGCTGTGTGGTAGCGCTGGTCCCGGAAGATCTGGTCGATACCGTTCAGCAGGCCGTTGCCAACGAGTATGAAGCGAAAACCGGAATTAAAGAGACGTTTTATGTCTGCAAACCGTCACAGGGGGCTGGCCAATGGTAACGCAAACCACCGCGCTGGCGCCGGACGGCCAGCCATGGCAGCAGGTAACCCTGCGCAATAAGGCGGGGATGACCGTCACCGTGGCGGACTGGGGCGCGACGCTGCTCAGCGCCGAGGTGCCGCTGGCCGATGGCAGCGTGCGCCATCCGCTGCTGGGCTGCGCAAAGCTGGAAGACTATGCCCGCCAGGCCGCGTTTCTTGGCGCCTCGGTAGGCCGCTACGCCAACCGTATCGGCCAAAGCCGCTTCCCGCTTGACGGCCAGCTCGTCACCGTCACGCCGTCAAACGACGCGGGCCACCAGCTTCACGGCGGCCCGGAAGGGTTTGATAAGCGCCGCTGGCGCATCGTCCGCGCTGACGAGCAGGAAGCGCTGTTCGCCCTGACCTCGCCCGATGGCGATCAAGGCTTTCCGGGCACTCTGCAGGCCACCGCGCACTATCGTCTGACCGACGATAACCGCATCGCGATTACCTATCGCGCCACCGTGGACCAACCCTGCCCGGTGAACATGACCAATCACGTCTATTTCAACCTCGACGGTGACCAGGGCGACGTGCGCCAGCACCAGCTGCAGATCCTCGCCCATCGCTATTTGCCGGTGGAAAGCGATGGTATCCCGGGCGGCGGACTCAAAGACGTCGCCGGCACCAGCTTTGATTTCCGCCAGCCGAAAACCATCGCCGCCGACTTCCTCGCGGATGCCGATCAGCAAAAGGTGAAGGGTTATGACCATGCCTTCCTGCTGGACGCCAGAGGCGACGCCAGTCAACCTGCGGCGCAGGTCTGGTCGCAGGACGGTAAGCTGCAGATGACGGTCTATACCTCCGCTCCGGCGCTACAGTTTTATTCCGGCAACTATCTCGGCGGCACCCCGTCGCAGACGACGGAACCCTACGCCGACTGGCAGGGGCTGGCGCTGGAGAGCGAATTCCTGCCGGATTCGCCGAATCATCCGGAATGGCCGCAGCCGGACTGTGTGTTACGTCCTGGCCAGGAGTACGTCAGCCTGACGGAATATCAGTTTATCGCCCGCTAATCGCCAGCGCCCTCCGCCGGGGGGCGCTGAGTTTCGTCCCCGCCCTCTTCTCTCCTGCCTCTTTTTTCAGCATCCTGCTCTATTTTCCATCATCAAAGGACAAAAAAATAACCTGTGTTTTACAAGCACCTTACACTGAGCCACTATTTTCGCTATGGTTAGGGATAAGCATTGCCGTGAGCCAAATCACGGCAATATAATGAGAATAGTTATCAATCAATAACACATACACCAACATATTCAGCGCACCGTTCGCGGCGCGAGGGATGGCGTGTAGAGAGGAGTAAGAGAATGGCTGTAACTAAGCTGGTACTGGTTCGTCATGGCGAAAGCCAGTGGAACAACGAAAACCGCTTCACCGGTTGGTACGACGTTGATCTGTCCGAGAAAGGCGTTAGCGAAGCGAAAGCAGCAGGTAAACTGCTGAAGGCTGAAGGCTTCAGCTTTGATTTTGCTTATACCTCCGTGCTGAAACGTGCCATCCACACCCTGTGGAACGTGCTGGACGAACTGGATCAGGCCTGGCTGCCGGTTGAGAAATCCTGGAAGCTGAACGAGCGTCATTACGGCGCGCTGCAGGGCCTGAACAAAGCGGAAACTGCTGAGAAATACGGTGACGAGCAGGTTAAACAGTGGCGTCGCGGCTTCGCCGTTACTCCGCCGGAACTGACCAAAGACGACGAGCGCTACCCGGGCCACGATCCGCGCTATGCAAAACTGACCGACGCGGAACTGCCGACCACTGAAAGCCTGGCGCTGACCATCGACCGCGTCGTGCCTTACTGGAACGAAACCATTCTGCCGCGCCTGAAAAGCGGTGAGCGCGTGATCATCGCCGCTCACGGTAACTCCCTGCGCGCGCTGGTTAAATACCTCGACAACATGGGCGAAGACGAGATCCTCGAACTGAACATCCCAACCGGCGTACCGCTGGTGTATGAGTTCGATGAAAACTTCAAGCCGATCAAACATTACTATCTGGGCAATGCGGAAGAGATCGCGGCGAAAGCGGCTGCCGTCGCCAACCAGGGTAAAGCGAAGTAATTTCCCCCGGTGAAAATAAAAAAGCGTGGAAATCTCCACGCTTTTTTTATGACCTGCGCGAGCGCAACGTAGCTTAGCCGCGGCGGGTTTTCACCGCTTCCGCCAGCTGACGCAGGATCGCTTCGGTATCCTCCCAGCCGATGCAGGCGTCGGTAACGCTCTTGCCGTAGGTCAGCGGTTCACCGCTCTCGAGGCTCTGGTTGCCTTCCACCAGATGGCTTTCAATCATCACGCCCATAATGGCGCGCTCGCCGCCGGCAATCTGCTGGCATACGTCGGCGCCTACTTCCATCTGCTTCTTGAACTGCTTGCTGGAGTTGGCGTGGCTGAAGTCGATCATCACCTGGGCCGGCAGGCCCGCTTTCGCCAGACCGATTTTCACCTCCGCCACGTGCTTCGCGCTGTAGTTCGGCTCTTTGCCGCCGCGCAGAATAATATGGCAGTCGCCGTTGCCGCTGGTATTGACGATAGCGGAGTGGCCCCACTTGGTGACCGACAGGAAACAGTGCGGCGCGCCGGCGGCGTTAATCGCGTCGATAGCCACCTTGATGGTGCCATCGGTACCGTTTTTAAAGCCCACCGGGCAGGAGAGCCCCGAGGCGAGCTCGCGGTGCACCTGGGATTCGGTGGTGCGCGCCCCGATGGCGCCCCAGCTCATCAGATCGGCGACATACTGCGGGGTGATCATATCGAGGAATTCCCCTGCCGCCGGCAGGCCGCTGTCGTTAATGTCCAGCAGCAGTTTGCGCGCAATGCGCAACCCGTCGTTGATGCGGAAGCTGTTATCCATATGGGGATCGTTGATAAGCCCTTTCCAGCCGACGGTGGTGCGCGGTTTCTCAAAATAGACGCGCATGACGATCTCGAGCTCGCCCTTCAGCGCCTCGCGCAGGGTCAGCAGACGGGAAGCGTACTCTTTCGCCGCCGCCGGGTCGTGAATAGAACAGGGCCCAATCACCACCAGCAGGCGGTCATCATCACCTTTGAGGATCTGGTGGATCGCTTTGCGAGCATGTGCAACGGTGTTTGCAGCATTTTCGGTAGCAGGGAATTTTTCCAGGAGCGCAACGGGAGGTAATAATTCGTTGATCTCTTTAATGCGTAAATCGTCGTTCTGATAATTCATCTTCTTTCCAGCGTTGCCATACTTATTCAATGAAATGCAATCCCTCCAATCTATCTCTTCGCTGAAATAGTGTAAACGTGATTTTACAGTAGTGATGGAATAATCCTGGAAATAGGCAAAAATACGCCATAAAGTAGCGAAACCAGACTCATGAACTACAATATTTAACTGTTAAAGCTAATTAAGTCTTACGTTTCAGGATTATATAGTGACACTGCGATCGTCTGCGGAGTCTTTAACCATAGCGAGTCAGATCCCTGGCACACTTACCGCTGGAGGCGTAGTTACCGCTTCCCGACCCAACAGGAGTATCCGATGAACATGAAAAAACTGACGACCCTTTTGCTCACCGCCACCTTAGGTCTTGCCAGCGGCGCGGCCCTGGCGGCAGACACCGGCGCCCAGTCCAACAATGGCCAGGCCAACTCTTCCGCTGATGCCGGTCAGGTGGCGCCGGACGCCCGTGAAAACGTGGCGCCGAATAACGTCGATAATAGCCAAATCAATTCTGGCTCTGGCACTGGCGGCACCATGCTTCATCCTGACGGCTCGACGATGAGCCAGGACAATATGTCGAGCGATGAGGTCCATAAAAACTCGATGTGTAAAGACGGCCGCTGTCCGGACACCGGTAAGAAGCTGGACAACGGCGACAGCATGAACCATGACAACAGCAAAACCGACGGCACCACCCAATAATTGATGCGGTGAGTGCAAACAGAGAAAAGGCGAGCCGGGCTCGCCTTTTCTCTGTTTGTTATCGTTCTCTGTTTATGATGTCATAGCGTGATAATGATAACTATCAAGGGACGACACTATGGCGCACTCGCATTCGCACTCCCCTGCCCAGGCTACGGATAACGGCAACGCCCGCCGGCTGCTCTGGGCGTTCATCGTCACCGCCGGTTTTATGCTGGTAGAAGCCATCGGCGGCGCGATCTCCGGCTCGTTGGCCCTGCTGGCGGATGCCGGCCATATGCTCACCGACTCCGCCGCCCTGCTGTTTGCGCTGCTGGCGGTTCGCTTCGCCAGCCGTCCCCCGAATGCCCGCCATACCTTTGGCTGGCTGCGTTTGACCACCCTGGCTGCGTTTCTCAATGCCATTGCTCTGGTGGTGATCACCATGCTGATTGTCTGGGAGGCCATTCAGCGCTTCCAGCACCCGCAGCCGGTTGCCGGCGTGACGATGATGGTGATTGCGGTCGCTGGCCTGCTGGCCAACGTGCTGGCTTTCTGGATCCTGCATCGTGGCAGCGAAGAGCGGAACCTCAACGTGCGCGCCGCGGCGCTACACGTGCTCGGCGATCTGCTGGGCTCGGTTGGCGCGATTGTGGCCGCCGTGGTGATCCTCACCACCGGCTGGACGCCTGTCGACCCGATCCTTTCCGTGGTGGTTTCCTGCCTGGTGTTACGTAGCGCCTGGCGTCTGCTAAAGGAGAGTCTGAATGAGCTGCTGGAAGGCGCGCCGCGTTCGCTGGATGTGACGGCCCTGCAGCGGGATATCCGCCGCTCTATCCCGGAGGTGCGCGATGTTCACCACGTCCACGTCTGGCTGGTGGGGGAAAAACCGGTGATGACGCTGCATGTGCAGGTGGTGCCGCCGCACGATCATGATGCGTTACTCAACCGTATCCTGCATTTCCTGGAACATAAATATGAAATTGAGCATGCCACGGTACAGATGGAGTACCAGCCCTGCAGCGGCCCGGAGTGCCATCTCAACACGATGCACGCCGGGCACGATCATCACCACCACCATTAGCCAGAAAACGCGTGAGAACCTCGCTCACGCGCGCTGTTTATCCACATCCGGCTGCCGTTCAGCGCAATGAACGTCAGCAAGAGATATTCCAGCGACATCGCATAGACGCCCTGACGGGCAAAAATCACCACGCTGATGACGTTGACGATGACCCACAGCAGCCAGTTCTCAACGTATTTGCGGGTCATTAAGATCATCGCCACTACCGACAGCACCGTCATACAGGAGTCCCAGAACGGGAAGGCGTCCGGCTGCAGTTCCGGCATAGTGACCTGCAAACCGAGCGCTTGCATCAGGCTGACCGCGATCCGCGTCAGGAAAGCAAAAAACGGATTGATAAACAGGGTCAGCAAGCCGATCGCCACCACGCAGGCCGCCAGCCAGCCCAGGGCTTTACTGCGCGGTAGCCAGCGGATCTGCAGCTCAGCCTCATGGTTGCTGCTTTGCCGCGACCAGGCATACCAGCCGTAAACGTTAGCGGCAAAGAAGAACAGCTGCAGCAACAGGCTGGCGTACAGCTGGATCTGAAAGAAGATGATGGCGAACAGCGTGACGTTGACCAGACCGAAGGCATAGTTACTGATCTTCTCCAGGCTCGCCAGCCAGATGCACAACAGCCCGGCGATGGTCCCCACGGCCTCTATCCAGGAGAGATCGTACCCCCCGGCGCCGATGGGTATATGTACTAAAATATTCTGCGTGCTAAAAAAATCCATTTTATCCTCTCAGCGCCAGATGACGCGGCAATAGGTTATCCCCGTAGTGTAGCCGCAAAATCCAGCATCCGGTTAAGGGGAATTAATGCGCCGGTCCGCAGCGCTTCGTCGACGTGGATTTCATGTTCAGCACCGCCCTGCTCGAGCCCCTCAGCAATGGCTTTCAGGCCGTTCATCGCCATCCACGGACAATGCGCGCAGCTGCGGCAGGTCGCCCCTTCACCGGCGGTGGGCGCTTCCAGCAGCGTTTTCTCCGGCACCGCCTGCTGCATTTTATAAAAGATACCGCGATCGGTCGCCACGATCAGCTGGCGCTGGGGCAGGCTTTTCGCCGCCGCGATCAGCTGGCTGGTGGAGCCTACGGCATCGGCCATCTCGACGATCGCCTGCGGCGACTCGGGATGGACCAGCACAGCGGCTTCGGGATGCAGAGCCTTCATCCGCATCAACGCCTGGGTTTTAAACTCGTCGTGCACGATGCACGCCCCCTGCCAGCAGAGCACATCTGCGCCGGTCTGACGCTGAACGTAACGGCCAAGATGGCGGTCCGGCGCCCAGAGGATTTTTTGACCAAGGCTATCCAGATGGTCAATGAGTTCCACGGCGATGCTGGAGGTCACCACCCAGTCGGCGCGAGCCTTCACCGCGGCAGACGTATTGGCATAGACCACCACGGTGCGGTCAGGATGAGCGTCGCAAAAGGCGTTGAACTCCTCAATCGGACAGCCCAGATCCAGGGAACACTCGGCGTTCAGGGTCGGCATCAGAATGGTCTTTTCCGGGCTGAGGATTTTGGCGGTTTCCCCCATAAAACGCACCCCGGCGACCAGCAGCGTGGAGGCCGAATGGCGGGCGCCAAAGCGCGCCATCTCCAGCGAGTCGGCAATACAGCCGCCGGTCTCTTCCGCCAGCTGCTGAATTTCAGGATCGGTATAGTAATGCGCCACCATCACGGCATCGCGCTCGCGCAGCAGACGCTTGATTTTTTCGCGGTAAAACTGCTTTTCATCGACGGTCAGCGGCTGCGGTTTCGGTGGGAAGGGATAAATCGCCGTTTCAGGATCAAACATTACGCTCATCATGCAATCTCGTTTTACTGGCTTAACTCTAAGACCGTCAGTATGGCCTGCCCGCGCCATGATACGGCCATGGTGTTTTATATGCTAAACAAGATAGCCGATTACGCGCCAAAAGTCGTGATGAATTTTGTACATCAGCGCCTGTTCCAGGGGACGATGCTGCGTCGCTGTCCGGGCTACCGGTTCGCGCCCTGTGCAGGCGTGGTAAGCGCAGCGCGAGCGTGGGAAAGCGCTGAATACAATATTGTGGAAATTGATGGGCGGGCAGAAAGCAAAAAGGCGCCTTTAGGGCGCCTTTTTACATTGGTGGGTCGTGCAGGATGACTCGGCTTCGCCTCGCCCTTCGG
>NZ_JASCAR010000051.1:0-43723 GCF_029967715.1 Klebsiella sp. V115_8 | reverse complement strand
ATGCCGGGCGGCGGCGACGCCTTGCCCGGCCTACGGTTCCTGCACCCGGCTCGCCAGGCATCGCGCCGCCGGGCAAGGAGAGCGGGCACGGAGCCGCTTTTATGCCGGGCGGCGACGACGCCTTGCCCGGCCTACGGTCCGTGCGGCCTGCCGTTAATTTACCCGCTTGCGCTGCGGAAACTGCCGGTGCTGGCGACTTCAACATCGCTTAGACATTCCCGGGAGGCCGCGCCAGCCGGGATACCTCAATTACAGCTTACCGCCCATCTGCAAAACCGCGGCGACGTTTCGCGCCGTCATCCGCAGGTTGGCGGCGGCATTGGCCAGCGCTTCATCAAGCGTGCAGATGGTGTACAACACGCTAAATACCGCATCCAGCCCGTGCTGATGCACGACGCCGACATCGGCGGTAAGGCTGCCGGCAATCCCGATCACCGGTACGTTAAATCGCTTCGCCACCCGGGCCACTCCCACCGGCACCTTGCCGTGGATAGTCTGACTGTCGATACGTCCTTCGCCGGTGATCACTAAATCAGCATCCGCCACCCGCTCCGCCAGCTGCAGCGCATCGGTGACAATCTCAATGCCCGGGCGCAGTTGCGCGCCACAAAACGCATACAGCGCCGCGCCCATCCCGCCCGCCGCGCCGCCGCCTTCCAGGCTCAGCACGTCGCAATCTAAATCACGGGCGATGATCCGGGCATAGTGCCGCAGGCCGCTGTCAAGCCGGTCGATCATCTGCGCCGTCGCTCCTTTTTGCGGGCCGAATACCGCGCTGGCGCCCTGCGGGCCGGTCAACGGGTTGGTGACATCGCAGGCCACTTCAATCCGACAATCTGCCAGCCGTGGATCAAGCTCGCCAAGATCGATGCGCGCCAGCGTCTCCAGCGCGCCGCCCCCTGGCGCGATTTGCTGACCGTCGGCGGTCAGCAATTTCGCTCCCAGCCCCTGCGCCATGCCGGCGCCGCCGTCATTGGTCGCGCTGCCGCCAATGCCAATAATGATCTGCCGCACGCCAGCGTCCAGCGCATGGCGAATCAGCTCCCCGGTGCCCCAGGAGGTGGTCAGCAGCGGGTTACGCTGCGCCGGGGGAACGCTTTCCAGCCCGCTGGCCGCCGCCATTTCGATAAAGGCGCACTGGCGATCGCCGGACAGCCCATAAAATGCCTCTACCGGCTCCCCCAGCGGCCCGGTCACCGTCAGCGGCACCTGATGCCCGCCGGTCGCCGCCACCATGGCTTCCACCGTCCCTTCCCCACCGTCGGCAACCGGCAGCCTGACATATTCCGCGTCAGGATAAATCTCGCGAAAGCCATGCTCTATCGCACTGGCTACTTCCAGCGCGGTCAGGCTCTCCTTCCAGGAATCCGGTGCGATCACTATTTTCATCTGCAGTCCTTACTTTGAGCTAACCCCTGTCGCTATCGCGCAATGCCGGCCCCCGCAGAGGCCAGCGGCCTTTTAGCGCACCATGCATGGACGCTTGTTGTCAAAGGTCCAGCCCGGGATCAGGTACTGCATCGCCATCGCATCGTCGCGGGCGCCAAGGCCATGTTTCTTATATAGCTCATTTGCCTGCATGACGCGGTCCATATCCAGCTCAACCCCCAGACCCGGCGTGCTCGGCACCTGCACCATTCCGCCTTTAATTTCAAACGGTTGTTTGGTCAGACGCTGGTTGCCCTCCTGCCAGATCCAGTGGGTATCGATAGCGGTGATCTTGCCCGGCGCCGCAGCCGCGACGTGGGTGAACATCGCCAGCGACACGTCGAAGTGGTTATTGGAGTGCGAACCCCAGGTCAGGCCGAACTCATGACACATCTGCGCCACGCGAACCGATCCCTGCATGGTCCAGAAGTGCGGGTCCGCCAGCGGGATATCCACCGACTGCAGGGAGAGCGTATGACCCATCTGCCGCCAGTCGGTGGCGATCATATTGGTGGCGGTCGGCAGGCCCGTCGCGCGACGGAACTCCGCCATCACTTCGCGGCCGGAGAAGCCCTGCTCAGCGCCGCACGGATCCTCAGCATAGGCCAGCACTCCCTTCAGCTGCTTGCCAATCTGAATGGCTTCTTCAAGCAGCCAGGCGCCGTTCGGATCGAGGGTCACGCGGGCATTCGGGAAGCGCTTCGCCAGGGCACTGATCGCTTCGGCTTCTTCAAAACCGGCCAGTACGCCGCCCTTCAGCTTAAAGTCGTTGAAACCATATTTTTCATAGGCCGCTTCCGCGAGGCGGACCACCGCATCCGGCGTCATTGCCTCTTCATGGCGCAGGCGATACCACTCGCACTGTTCATCCGGCTGGCTCTGATAGGCCAGCGGCGTGGCGTGGCGGTCACCGATAAAGAACAGATACCCCAGCATTTCAACTTCGCTGCGCTGTTGCCCATCGCCGAGCAGCGAGGCGACGTTGACCCCAAGGTGCTGGCCCAGCAGGTCCAGCAGCGCCGCTTCGATCCCGGTCACCACGTGGATGGTGGTGCGCAGGTCAAAGGTCTGCAGGCCGCGGCCGCCGGCGTCACGGTCGGCGAACTGATTGCGCACCGCGCCGAGCACGTTTTTATACTCGCCCAGCGTTTTGCCCACCACCAGCGGAATGGCATCCTCCAGAGTCTGGCGAATTTTTTCGCCTCCCGGAATTTCACCGACGCCGGTATGGCCGGCGTTATCTTTAATAATCACGATATTGCGGGTGAAGTACGGAGCGTGGGCCCCGCTCAGATTCATCAGCATACTGTCATGGCCGGCAACCGGGATCACCTGCATGGTGGTGACAACGGGCGTGGAAGAGAAAGTCGTCATAGCATCATCCTTTTGTAATTAGTGGCGGCCGAAAACAGGACGTTTGCGGTCGAATGTCCAGCCGGGGATCAGGTACTGCATCGGGCCCGCGTCGTTGCGCGCGCCGCCCGGCAGCGCTTTATAGGCCTCATGGGCTCTGCGCACCTGCTCCCAGTCAAGTTCCACGCCGAGTCCCGGCGCGTCTGGCACGGCAATCTTGCCGTTAATAATCTGCAGCGGATTTTTGGTCAGGCGCGCGTCGCCTTCCTGCCAGATCCAGTGGGTGTCGATGGCGGTGGGATGACCCGGCGCGGCGGCGCCGACGTGGGTAAACATCGCCAGGGAAATATCAAAATGGTTGTTGGAATGGCAGCCCCAGGTAAGCCCCCAGTCGTCGCACAGCTGCGCCACTCGTACCGCGCCGGAGAGCGTCCAGAAGTGCGGGTCCGCCAGCGGAATATCGACGGCGTTGAGCATCACCGCATGACCCATCTCGCGCCAGTTGGTGGCGATCATATTGGTGGCGACCGGCAGCCCGGTGGCGCGGCGAAACTCGGCCATCACCTCCCGGCCGGAAAAGCCCTGCTCGGCGCCGCAAGGATCTTCGGCGTAGGTCAGTACATCCTGCAGCCCTTTGCACAGGGCGATCGCCTCATCCAGCAGCCAGGCGCCGTTAGGATCGACGGTGATGCGCGCGTCCGGAAAGCGCTTTTTCAGCGCCCGGGCGGTGTCAATTTCCTGCTCGCCGGGCAGCACGCCGCCCTTCAGCTTAAAGTCTTTGAAACCGTAGCGATCCTGAGCGGCTTCCGCCAGGCGCACCACCGCTTCGCTGTTCAGCGCCTGCTGGTGGCGCAGGCGATACCATTCGTGATCGCCCGGCGTATGGTCCAGATAACCCAGGTCGGTTTTCTGCCGATCGCCGATATAGAACAGGTAGCCCAGCACGGTGACGGCATCACGCTGCTTACCCGGGCCCAGCAGCTCGCAGACCGGCACATTGAGCACCTTGCCGAGCAGGTCGAGCAGCGCGGCCTCCAGCGCCGCTACCGCGTTGACTTTCAGTTCGAAGGTCCATGCCCCTTTGCCAAAGGTGTCGAAATCCGCCGCCTGATTGCCTTTGTGCACCTGCTGCACCACGCGATTGAGACGGGCGACCTCCTGACCTACCACCTGCGGGATGGCCGCCAGCAGCGTCTGGTAGATGACCTCTCCGCCAGGGGCTTCTCCCACGCCGGTGTTGCCGGCGTTATCGGTCAATACCACGATATTGCGGGTAAACCAGGCGTTGTGCGCCCCGCCGATGTTCAGCAGCATGCTGTCGTGCCCGGCCACCGGAATGACCTTCATCTCTGTAATAATCGGGCTGGATTGGGTAGTCATGATTAACGCCCCGCGACAGGTTTCAGTTCAATACGTTTGATGTCGCCCACCAGCACCAGGTAGCTCAGCACCGCCACCAGGGCATGAATGCCGACGTAAACCAGCGCCCCGTTGAACGAGCCGGTGGTGCCGACGATATAGCCGATAGCGATCGGGGTGACGATACCGGAGATATTGCCAAACATGTTGAACAGACCGCCGGAAAGACCGCTAATCTCTTTCGGCGCGGTATCCGCCATCACCGCCCAGCCAAGCGCGCCAATCCCTTTGCCGAAGAAGGCCATCGCCATAAAGCCAATCACCATCCACTCCACGTTGACATAGTTACACATCAGCATGGTCATGGAGAGCAGCATCCCCAGCACAATCGGCGTTTTGCGGGCAATGTTCAGCGAGCCGGTGCGGCGCATTAACCAGTCAGAGATCACCCCGCCCAGCACCCCGCCGACGAAGCCGCACACCGCCGGAATGGAGGCGACAAACCCCGCTTTAAGGATCGACATGCCGCGCGCCTGCACCAGGTAAACCGGGAACCAGGTGATAAAGAAGTAGGTCAGGGCGTTAATGCAGTACTGACCGATATAGATGCCGATCATCATCCGCGATCCGATCAGCTGCTTGATCTGGCCCATTTTGACGCTGAACGGCACCTTCTGCGCGCTGCTCTTTTGATCCATGTTGATCAGGGCGCCGCCTTCGGCGATATATTCCAGTTCCTTCTTGTTTACCCCCGGATGGTTGTTCGGATCGTGGATCACTTTCAGCCAGACAAAGCTAATCACAATCCCCAGGCCGCCCATAAAGAAGAAGACGTGCGACCAGCCCACCTCATGCGTCAGCCAGCCCATGATCGGCGCGAAGATAACGGTGGCAAAGTACTGGGCGGAGTTAAAGATCGCCACCGCCGTGCCGCGCTCCTGCGCCGGGAACCAGGCGGCCACGATACGGCTGTTACCCGGGAATGACGGCGATTCGGCCAGGCCAACGAGGAAGCGCAGGGTAAACAGCGCGACGATAATGCCAAAGCCGCTGAAGATGTCGACGAAGCCCTGCAGCAGGGTAAACATCGACCAGATGAAGATCGACCAGAAATAGACGCGCTTCGAACCGAAGCGGTCGAGCAGCCAGCCGCCCGGGATCTGGCCGATGACATAAGCCCATGAGAACGCGGAGAAGACATACCCCATTCCCACCGGATCCAGGCCGATATCTTTGGCCATTTCCGAACCGGCGATCGACAGCGTCGCCCGGTCGCCATAGTTAAAAGAGGTGACGATAAACAGCATCACCACTATCCAGTAGCGGGCGTTGGTGCGCTTTTCAGCCGCCGTCGCCGCCTGACTTAATGAACTCATTGTTGTACTCCTGAATCATAGCGTTTAGCTACGTTCATTCTGAACAGCACAACCTGTAGGGTAATCAGAATGACGTGGTCGTGTTTTGATAGTTGTCGTTATATCTGGCACTGCATTTATCACTGGCTGGAGCAGTATATGAAGAGGCACACCGCGGCTCACCGTGCATCTACACAGCTTTTACGCCGCTATTGCAGGTGGTTTATGGCGTATGCCTGAAAGAATGGGGGGAAGTTCACGGAAATGAAAAACCAGCGCCGCGGGTGGTCAAAAGCGCAGCAATAAGAGCCGGAGTGTGAAATACCTCTCTTGACCCGGTGAAACCGGCTGGCTTAACCCATGATATTGCTAAGGATATTGTGCATTTGCCTGAAGGCGTGCCGCCCGGAAAGGGATACACTTTTGCTGTCCGCGTATCTGGCCGCGACATCTTGAAAGGGCGCCCTCTGCGTAGGGAGAGGGCAGCGCTTTTATTCCAGCAGGGTAGCCCACTGCTCAACCCATGGATTAGAGACGCTCTCCGGCTCCGGATCTTCGCTGGCGTCAATCTTCAGTATATCGCCGATGCGCTTCGCGCCCTGCTCCTGCAGCAGTTGATCGAACTTCAGGCCTCCGCCGCAAAAGTTGGCGTAGGTGCTGTCGCCCAGCGCGATAATGCCGTAGCGCAGGTGAGGCTGATACATATCTTTAATGCCCTCATACAGCGGGACGATGCTGTCCGGCAGATCGCCCTGCCCGGTGGTGGAGGTGACCACCAGCACATACTTACCCGTGTAGGATTCCCAGTCGTTGACCTGCGGATCCTCATACACGGTAGCCTTGTGTCCCAGTCCGCTGAGGATCGCTTCCGCTTCTTCCGCGACCAGCAGCGAGTTGCCGTACATGGTGCCGACAAAAATTCCGACTTCCGCCATGCTATTATCTCCCTGGATTGACCTTATTCTCTTCATCCTGACCGCAGTCGTCGGCAAACTCAACCCTTTCATTTAGCGGGAGAAGCCCGCGCCAGCCAAACTGCGACAGCGCACGCATCCAGACGTCGTCAAAACCGGCGCGCAGGGTCAGCGGCTCACCGGTAAAGGGATGGGTTAACGACAGTTCGCTGGCGTGCAGCATCAGGCGGTGACAGCCGAAATGCTCCGCGGCGCTGCGGTTTTGCCGCAGATCGCCGTGCTTGCTGTCGCCGAGGATCGGATGACGCAGGTGGGCCAGATGGCGGCGCAGCTGGTGCTTGCGGCCGGTTTTCGGCTCCAGTTCCACCAGCCCGTAGCGGGTGGTGGGATAACGCCCGGTCGCCACCGGCATCTCCACCGTCGCCAGACCACGGTAATGGGTCACCGCCGGCTGCGGCCCTTTGTCTTCGCGGGCGAACTTATCGGCGATTTTATCCAGCTCTTCCACCAGCGGATAATCGAGCAGCGCCTCTTCCATCAGCCAGCCGCGGACGATCGCATGGTAGCGCTTCTGGATCTGATGCTGCTCGAACTGCTGCGCCAGCAGGCGACCCGCCTCGCTTGACAGCCCCATGAGCAGGACGCCGGAGGTGGGCCGGTCGAGGCGATGGGCGGTAAAAACGTGCTGGCCGATCTGGTCGCGCACGGTCTGCATCACCACCACTTTCTCATCGCGATCGAGCCAGCTGCGATGCACCAGCCAGCCCGACGGTTTGTTGACCGCCACCAGCCAGTCGTCCTGGTAGATTATCTCCAGCATCAGGCCTGCTCACCGGCAAACAGCGCGTCCAGCAGCAGCAGCTCCGCCAGCATGGATTCGCGAACCGGGTGGGCTTGATCCAGCGCCATTTCGTAATACGGCGTAACGGCGAAATTTTGCGGCAGCGGCTGGCCGCTCTCCAGCAGCTGATGCATACGCGGGATCAGGACCCACTGCAGCCACTCCAGCGGCTCCAGAGTATCCAGGCAAAACGGCTTATCGCTGGCGAAGGCGCTGCTGTCCGGTGCCGTCTCCTGCCAGTGCTCTGTTTCGCGCAGCAGGGCTTCAATGGCGCGCAGGCGATCGCGCACGCTATCGTCAAGAGTCATGGGGGAAACCTCGATGAGTTAAAAACCGGGCGCAGGATAGCAAATCCGCAGGAGAAATAAAAAAAGGGAGCACTGTATAAACAGTGCTCCCGGTTCGTTTTGCAGCATTCCCGCTACATTGGTGCTCCCTGCTCGTCCTTGAAAACTTTTCCTGAGGTCTCCTGACCATGTTCATCCATAAACTCGTGCATCCTGCTTTCACACCACCCCGATGCGAAATGACTTATCCTTAAGTTTGTCCCGATCTTCCAGATCCACCGTTCATCCTGAGCGGCTCTCATTCTCCATCCTGGAGGTGTCCATTACGCGATCCTGCGTTATCCTTGCTTCATCCTGAAGCCTGTCCTTGCAACGCCATCCTGGCGGGTCCTACAGAAGCGCCATCATCCTGATGTTCGCTTCATTTCGCGACTTCCTGTCGACAGACATAGGATCACTGATTCTGCCTCTTCTTACAACCCTTCTTGAGACAATCTCTTAAGATTAGTCCCCACTCAAAAGGACGAAAAAATAAAAATCCAATTTAATACCAATAAGTTAACAAAAAAAGATTGGATTAAATTTGCCTTAAATGATGATGATCTCTTACAGGTTTTGTAAGAGATCTCTCACAAATGACCAGGCAGACTGGATTACAGAACCGGCTCAAGCTGGTTGAGGAAACCCGCAAGCGAGGGGGAAAGGGTGATGCGTTTGGCGGTGCCGAGGGTCTCTTTGACGACTTCACCGCTGAGATTACAGACGGAAATGACATCCAGTTCACTCTCGAGGGTGGCGATAAACAGCGTCGGCGCCAGCTTCAGCCGCTTCTGCACCACCAGATGCCCGATGAGGTTTTCCTGCACCCGCTGGAAATCCTCTTCACTCCAGGTCTGCAGCAGCGTTAGCGTTTCGCCGGCAAACCGGCCGGTCATATCGCCGGCAAACTGAGTGGTATAATAAGAATGAAGCGGCTGTTGTACCACAATATCCAGGGCGCGTTCAACCGCGCTGATATTTTGCGCCAGCGAAAACGGCTGCGGCTGCCAGAACACGGCCTCGCCCTGGGTGTCGACGACGCAAGGCGACGGGACGCCATAAAGCTCTTCACTGCGCGGCAGGCTGTGGCGCTGCTGCTGCCAGGCGGCGCAATAACGTTGGGTAAAAGCATGCAGCGCTTCTGCGGTCTGATGGTCCACCGGTTTCTCTCTTCACGTTAGACAGGATACACTGGGGTCATAGTGTACCCGCTTTACTATGGTGAAACATGTCTTCTTACGATAATCATCAGGCGCTGGCCGGCCTGACGCTCGGTAAATCAACCGATTACCGCGATACCTATGACGCCTCGCTGCTGCAGGGCGTTCCGCGCAGCCTTAACCGCGACCCGCTTGGCCTGCATGCCGACAACCTGCCGTTTCACGGCGCCGATATCTGGACGCTGTACGAACTCTCCTGGCTGAACGGCAAAGGCCTGCCACAGGTGGCCGTCGGCCACGTCGAACTGCCCGACACCAGCGTTAATCTGGTGGAGTCAAAAAGCTTTAAGCTTTATCTCAACAGCTTTAACCAGACGCGTTTCGCCAGCTGGCAGGAGGTTGAAGAGACGCTGACCCGCGATCTGAGCGCCTGCGCCCAGGGCGAGGTCAAGGTCTCGCTGTATCGGCTGGATGAACTGGAAGGCCAGCCGATTGCTCACCTCCACGGCGCCTGCATCGACGATCAGGATATCGAGATCGATAACTATCAGTTCAGCGCCGACTACCTGCAGGGCGCCGCCAGCGGCAAAATCGTGGAAGAGACGCTGGTCAGCCACCTGCTGAAGTCCAACTGCCTGATCACCCACCAGCCGGACTGGGGCTCGGTGCAGATCCAGTATCGCGGGGCGAAAATCGACCGCGAGCAGCTCCTGCGCTATCTGGTCTCGTTCCGCCACCATAACGAATTCCATGAGCAGTGCGTCGAGCGCATCTTTAACGATATTCTCCGTTTCTGCCAGCCGGAATCGCTTTCCGTTTACGCCCGCTATACGCGACGCGGCGGTCTGGATATCAACCCCTGGCGCAGTAACGGCGACTTTTCCCCTGCCACCGGCCGCCTCGCCCGACAATAATAAACATTTTCACAATTTGCGTGCGTTTAGACGCGCGCAAGGTTGTGGAAACGCCGCTCGCAGGGCTATTGTAATCACAGGAAGACCATAAGCGTCCTGTAAGGAGTTCACTTGATTACACATGTTAGCCCGCTTGGTTCAATGGATATGCTGTCGCAGCTGGAAGTGGATATGCTTAAGCGCACCGCCAGCAGCGATCTGTATCAACTCTTTCGCAACTGCTCGCTTGCTGTGCTCAACTCGGGGAGCCTGACCGATAACAGCAAGGAGCTTCTGTCCCGTTTTGAAAATTTCGATATTAACGTGCTGCGTCGCGAACGCGGCGTGAAGCTGGAACTGATCAACCCGCCGGAAGAGGCCTTCGTTGACGGGCGCATTATTCGTTCCCTGCAGGCCAACCTGTTTGCCGTGCTGCGCGATATCCTGTTCGTGTACGGCCAGATCCACAATACCGTTCGCTTCCCGAACCTCGATCTCGAAAGTTCGGTCCATATCACCAACCTGGTATTCTCGATCCTGCGCAACGCCCGCGCGCTGCACGTCGGCGAAGCGCCGAACATGATCGTCTGTTGGGGCGGCCACTCGATCAACGAAAACGAATACCTCTACGCCCGCCGCGTCGGTACGCAGCTGGGACTGCGGGAACTCAACATCTGCACCGGCTGCGGGCCTGGCGCGATGGAAGCGCCGATGAAAGGCGCCGCCGTCGGCCACGCGCAGCAGCGCTACAAAGACAGCCGCTTTATCGGCATGACCGAACCATCCATTATCGCCGCGGAACCGCCAAACCCGCTGGTCAATGAACTGATCATCATGCCGGACATCGAAAAGCGTCTGGAGGCCTTCGTGCGCATCGCCCACGGGATCATCATCTTCCCGGGCGGCGTCGGCACCGCCGAAGAGCTGCTTTACCTGCTGGGTATTCTGATGCATCCGGATAACAAAGCGCAGGTGCTGCCGCTGATCCTCACCGGACCGAAAGAGAGCGCTGACTACTTCCGCGTGCTGGACGAATTTATCACCCATACTCTGGGCGAATCCGCCCGTCGCCACTACCGGATCATCATCGACGACCCGGCGGAAGTGGCGCGGCAGATGAAAAAAGCGATGCCGCTGGTGAAAGAGAGCCGTCGCGAGACCGACGACGCCTACAGCTTCAACTGGTCGATTCGTATCTCGCCGGACCTGCAGATGCCGTTTGATCCGACCCATGAAAACATGGCCAACCTCAAACTCTCCCCGGACCAGCCGGTGGAAGTGCTGGCCGCCGACCTGCGCCGCGCCTTCTCCGGCATTGTCGCGGGTAACGTCAAAGAGGTGGGCATCCAGGCCATCGAGCAGTACGGTCCTTATAAGCTGCACGGCGACCCGGAGATGATGCGCCGCATGGACGATCTGCTGCAGGGCTTCGTCGCCCAGCACCGCATGAAGCTCCCGGGCGGCACCGCCTATATTCCCTGCTACGAAATCATCGCCTGATTTCCGTCCCGCCGGGGCAGCGCCTGTTGCCCCGGCGGGCACGCTTTCTCTGACTTCCAAAACGCGCTAAAAAACTTTCTGTTACTCATCAAACAGCTAAATTATTTTTACATAGCCAATCGTTTGCGTTGGTAAAAACTGCGACAATTATCACTGCAAAAAATGGTTTTAAGCGCAAAAACGTCGACCACTTCTCTTTTTTACAGTAAATCCCTCGTTATTACGCCCCCCAGCTTTTATCTCATATGCTGCAAATGGTAGCCTGCGCGCCACAAATCGCTGGCTGATCACCAGAAACAGGCTGTTGGACTAAAAATACGCACATTGAAAGTGGATTATTGCATTTGAGATCGCGATCACTGATGCATAAACCATATAAATGTATCTTTCCGGCCCAATTATTACGGAGAAAATTTCTAAAAAAACCGTAATTAAACGAATTTCGTGTTACGCAATTGTATTTGTTCATTAGATTTTGTTGATTCCTCCAGGAGATACAGATGGAAACCACTCAAACCAGCACCATCGTTTCGGGCGAAACCCGCAGCGGATGGCGTAAAACCGACACCATGTGGATGCTGGGCCTGTACGGTACAGCGATCGGCGCGGGCGTCTTGTTCCTGCCGATCAACGCCGGCGTCGGCGGCATGATCCCCCTGATTATCATGGCGATTCTGGCCTTCCCGATGACCTTCTTCGCCCACCGCGGTATGACCCGCTTCGTGCTCTCCGGCAAAAACCCGGGCGAAGACATCACTGAAGTGGTTGAAGAACACTTCGGCGTAGGCGCAGGTAAGCTGATTACCCTGCTCTACTTCTTCGCTATCTACCCAATCCTGTTGGTCTACAGCGTGGCGATCACCAATACCGTCGAAAGCTTCATGGCGCACCAGCTGCACATGACGCCGCCGCCGCGCGCGATTCTGTCGCTGATCCTGATCGTCGGCATGATGACCATCGTGCGTTTCGGCGAGCAGATGATCGTGAAAGCGATGAGCATTCTGGTGTTTCCGTTCGTAATCGCCCTGATGATTCTGGCGCTGTACCTGATCCCGCAGTGGAACGGCGCGGCGCTGGAGACCCTCTCCCTGAGCGGCGCCTCCGTCACCGGCAACGGCCTGCTGATGACCCTGTGGCTGGCGATCCCGGTCATGGTCTTCTCTTTCAACCACTCGCCGATCATCTCCTCCTTCGCGGTTGCCAAGCGTGAAGAGTACGGCGAAGGCGCCGAGAAAAAATGCTCCAGCATCCTGGCTCGCGCCCATATCATGATGGTGCTGACCGTGATGTTCTTCGTCTTCAGCTGCGTCCTGAGCCTCTCTCCGGCAGACCTGGCGGCGGCGAAAGAGCAGAACATCTCGATTCTGTCTTACCTTGCGAACCACTTTAACGCGCCAATCATTGCCTGGATGGCGCCGATCATCGCGATGATCGCCATCACCAAATCCTTCCTCGGCCACTACCTGGGCGCCCGCGAAGGCTTTAACGGCATGGTGATTAAGTCCCTGCGCGGTAAAGGCAAATCTATCGAAATCAACAAACTGAACAAGCTGACCGCGCTGTTCATGCTGGTGACCACCTGGATTGTCGCGACGCTGAACCCGAGCATCCTCGGCATGATCGAGACCCTTGGCGGCCCGATTATCGCGATGATCCTGTTCCTGATGCCGATGTACGCGATTCAGAAAGTGCCGGCGATGCGTAAATACAGCGGCCACGTCAGCAACGTCTTCGTGGTGATTATGGGTCTGATTGCCATCTCCGCGATCTTCTACTCGCTGTTCAGCTAATTCAGTCAACATCTCCCCCCGCGCCGCTGAACGGCGGCGCGCTTTCCGACAGCACGGGAATGCATATGATCAGCGTATTCGATATCTTTAAAATCGGCATTGGCCCTTCCAGCTCCCATACCGTTGGACCGATGAAAGCGGGCAAACAATTCACTGACGACCTGATCGCGCGCGGCCTGCTGGCCGAGGTGACCAAAGTGGTCGTCGACGTCTACGGCTCCCTCTCCCTGACCGGTAAAGGCCACCATACCGATATCGCGATTATCATGGGGCTCGCCGGCAACCTGCCGGACACCGTCGACATCGACGCTATCCCTGGCTTTATTCAGGACGTTAACACCCATGGTCGCCTGATGCTGGCCAACGGCCAGCACGAAGTGGACTTCCCGGTCGATCAGTGCATGAATTTCCATGCCGACAACCTGTCGCTGCATGAGAACGGCATGCGCATCACCGCCCTGGCCGGCGACCAGGCGCTCTACAGCCAGACGTACTACTCCATCGGCGGCGGCTTTATCGTCGATGAAGCGCACTTCGGCCAGACCACCGACGCGCCGGTGGCCGTCCCTTACCCCTATAAAAACGCCGCCGACCTGCAGCGTCACTGCCGCGAAACCGGGCTGTCGCTCTCCGGCCTGATGATGCAGAACGAACTGGCGCTGCACAGTAAAGAGGCGCTGGAGCAACACTTCGCCGCGGTGTGGGAAGTGATGAGCGCCGGTATTGAGCGCGGCATCACCACCGAAGGCGTCCTGCCGGGCAAACTGCGCGTTCCGCGCCGGGCTGCCGCGCTGCGCCGCATGCTGGTGAGCCAGGACACCACCAACAGCGACCCGATGGCGGTGGTCGACTGGATCAATATGTTCGCCCTCGCGGTGAACGAAGAGAACGCCGCCGGCGGCCGGGTGGTGACGGCGCCGACCAACGGCGCCTGCGGTATCGTGCCGGCAGTGCTGGCCTATTACGACAAGTTTATCCGCAAGGTGAACAGCAACTCCCTGGCGCGCTATATGCTGGTGGCCAGCGCGATTGGTTCGCTCTATAAGATGAACGCCTCGATCTCCGGCGCCGAAGTGGGCTGCCAGGGTGAAGTGGGCGTCGCCTGCTCGATGGCGGCGGCCGGTCTGGCTGAACTGCTGGGCGGCAGCCCGGGCCAGGTGTGCATCGCGGCAGAGATCGCCATGGAGCATAACCTCGGTCTGACCTGCGACCCTGTCGCCGGCCAGGTGCAGGTGCCGTGCATCGAACGCAACGCTATCGCCGCCGTGAAAGCGGTCAACGCCGCGCGAATGGCGCTGCGCCGGACCAGCGAGCCGCGCGTCTGCCTCGATAAAGTCATTGAGACCATGTACGAAACCGGCAAAGACATGAACGCCAAGTACCGGGAAACCTCTCGCGGGGGGCTGGCGATGAAGATTGTCGCCTGCGATTAACCTGCTGGCCCGCCGGGCGTCGCCGCGGCGGGCTCTCTCCCCCATTTTTGTTATATCAATTAAAATTTAGTTATTTAATGGTTATAAGCGCTGTTTGTTACCTTACGCAAAACGCTAAGGAGAACAGACAATGTCCAACCGATTCCGCCCCGCGTGGCTGCTGGTCCTCGCCGCCCTTTCCGCCTCCGCGCTGGCCAAAGCGCCGGAGACCGTCAACATCGGCTATCAAAAGGCGAACATCTTCGCGCTGCTGAAATATCGCGGCACCCTGGATGAAAGCCTGAAAAAACAGGGTATTGCCGTACGCTGGGTCGAATTCCCCGCCGGGCCGCAAATGCTGGAGGGGCTCAACGTCGGCAGTATCGATCTGGCCGCGACCGGCGATGCGCCTCCGGCCTTTGCCCAGGCGGCGCAAGCCGATCTGGTCTACCTTGCCCACTCCCCCGCTAACCCGAAAACGGAAGCCATTGTGGTGCCTGAACAGTCGGCAATCCACAGCGTGGCCGACCTGAAAGGTAAGCGCGTGGGGCTGAACAAGGGGTCTGACGTCAACTACCTGCTGGTCGCCGCGCTGGAAAAAGCGGGCCTCAGCTATAAAGACATCACCCCGGTCTATCTTCCGCCAGCGGACGCCCGCGCCGCTTTCCAGCGCGGGGCGATTGATGCGTGGGTGATCTGGGATCCGTTCCTCGCGGAAGTGGAAACCAACGCGAAAGCCCGACAAATACGCAACGCCGAGGGGCTGGTGCCGCACTACACCTTCTATCTCGCCAGCCGCAAGTTTGCGGATACCTACCCGGAGACGGCAAAACAGGTGGTGGATGAGCTGGGTAAACTCAGCGCGTGGGCGAACAGCCATCAGGACGAGGCCGCTGGCCTCCTGTCGACCTCAACCGGGCTGGATAAAGCCATCTGGCTGAAGACCCTGGCCCGCCTGCCCTACGGCGCCGAACGCATGACGCCGGCGGTGTATAACGAACAGCAGGCGCTGGCGGATACCTTTACGCGCATCGGCCTGCTGCCGGTGAAAGTCGACGTGCGCAGCGCCACCTGGTCGCTGGATAAACCTTAGTTTTCCCGGCGGCGGGAGGCATAGCCCCCCGTCGCCGACGGGCTTACCCCACCGTTTTCTCACCATTGCCAATCTGCCAGATAAAGGTCGGCGCTTCACCGTTCACCAGCCAGTTTCCGATATTGCGCGCCTTGTAAATCACCGGATTATGCGAGGCGACCGTCCGCGCATTACGCCAGTGACGGTCCAGCGCCAGTCGGCTTCGCGTATCCGACGCCCCAAGGGCATTGAACAGCTCCGTCGCTGCCCGCGGGATCCAGTCGCTGGCGATCACCTGCGCCTGCGCCGCTTCCACTTCCGCCAGCTGGTTACGCCGGGCAATCAACGCTTCGTCGTCGCTGACGTGCGCCACATAGGCCTGCTGCAGCGATTCCGCGGCCTGGAGGACCGCGGCCCGGGTCGCCCATGCCCAGCTGCTGATCTGCCCAACCACCTGCAGAACCTGGGCGTCATCGCGCGGTACGGCGGCGTTGCCGTGGCTGTACATCCGGGAGCGGTGTTTGACGCCCTGTGCGGCATCCCGCTCAACCGCCAGGCCAATGCCCGCGAGGGTCGCCAGCAGCACATGCTGGTAGAACGCGGTTTGATAGCGAAAGCGCTGGGCAAAATCGTAGACGTGGTCGGCTTCCACCCGGGCGCCGGTGAAGCGGGTGGTCCCGCTGCCGGTCAGCCGCTGGCCAAAGCCATCCCAGTCGTCTTCCCGCGCCACGCCGGGCTGTTGGGTGCTGACCAGGGCGATCACATCGCCACCGGTATCACTGCGCCGGGCAAACACGTCGATCCAGTCGGCGTACAGCGCGCCAGTGCTGTAGAACTTCTCGCCGTCGAGTCGCCAGCCGTCCTCTGCCGGCGTCACCCGGGTGTTCACCTCCCCCAGCTTAACCGCGCCGATCTCCGTCCAGCCGCTGCCCACCAGCTCGCCGTCGAGGAAGCGACGAAACCAGCGGTCGCGCCCGGCGGAATCCGGCTGATTAAGCTGATCTTCCACAAAGGCAAAGTGCGCGCGCAGGGCCTGCGGCAGGTTAGAGTCCGCTTGCGCCAGCTCAATCAGCAGCGCGCTGAGCTGCGGCAGCGAAGCGCCCCAGCCGCCCTTCTCACGAGGAATACGCAGCGTGCCGAAGCCCGCCTCCTTTAGCCAGCGGATCGGCTCCTCGGGCAGAATGCGCTGCTGTTCGCGCTCCGCGGCGCCCTGGGCGATGCGGGTGAAAATCGGGCGGAAGGCGGCTGCCAGCGCGTCATAATCGGTGCCTGTGGAGAGCAAGGTCATTGTCGGTTCCTTATTCATTGATTGCGTCAATATCTTCTCGCGTCGGTTCATGACGGACCGCCAGCAGGAAGAAAATAGGAATAATGGCGGCAAGCGAGACCACCCAGAACATCTGCGTGCCGAGGGAGGCCTGCAGCAGCGGCAGAATAAACAACGCCAGCGCGCTGCCGATCCCGGAGAGTGCCCGGCTGAAACCGACCCCGGTGGCGCGAATGGCAGTAGGATAGGAGAGCGCCGGGTAGATCATCAGCTGCGCCCCCGGGCCAAACCCTTCGGCGAACAGCCACAGCCCCAGCATCGCGATAGCCAGCACGATACCTGCCGTCGCGTGCGGTTGCCCCACCAGCGCCAGCACAATCAGCGCCACAAACTGCAGGGCGAAGCCGGCTATCGCCACATGACGCGAAGGATATTTCCACGCCAGATGCATACCAAGCAGCCCGCCGGTAAAGGCGAACAGGGCGTTCAGCCCCAGTGATGCCGAAATGGTTTCGAAGACGCCAGCCCCGAGGAACTGGGCAAGAATTGACGGCAGGAAAAAGGCAATCGCCGTGTACTCGAAGGAGATACAGATATTCATCACCCCGGCGACGATAGTCCGCTCGCGGTAGGGTTTTTCGAACAGCACGCGGAAGCTCACTTTCGGCGCTGGCGCGGGCTTCGCCGCCGGGACCTCATGGGCATGGATCCCCCAGGAGTCGCGTAAAATACGCACCGCAGAGGTCAGATCGCCCTGGTTCGCGGCCCACAGCGGGGATTCGTTCATAAACCGGCTGCGGATGGCGATAATCAGCAGCGCCGGCACGGCGCCGAACAACAGGGAGGCGCGCCACAGCCAGTCCAGATGCTCCTGCGGCAGCAGAAAATAGAGGCCGAAGATAATGAGAAAGCAGACGGTCGAGGCGGCGTACCACATCGGGCACCACGCCGCGAGGCGAGCCGCTTTATTGCCTTTGCCGGCAAAACGGGAAAACTCGGCAAGATAGGACATCGCCACCGGCAGGTCGATGCCGACGCCGATGCCCATCAGGAAGCGGGCGCCAATCAACACCCAGACGTTCGGCGCCAGCCCGGCGGCGATAGCCGAAATAACAAAAAAGAACATATCGGCCATAAACACCGAATAGCGACCATATTTATCGGTCAGCCAACCGCCGATGATATTGCCGACGATGGTCCCGACCATAATGGAGGAGGTCACCAGGCCGGTCAGCAACGGCGAGAGCTGAAATTCACGCACGACGTCATCAATACCGTAAGAGAGCGTGGTTAAGTCATACGCGTCGAGAAAAACGCCGCCCAGCGCGAGGAAGACAATCATCCGCGCATATTTCGCCTGTTCCCTGCCGGAATTAATTAGCCGCGCCACATCCCCGACGCTACTGACCGGTACCGAAGCGATACCGGGATTATCCACTGGTAATGTACTCATTTTTTCACCTTATTATTTTGTGCAGGTCATCAGCGGTTATAAACCTCGAGCGGCGACAATCAAAACAACAAACCATGCTATTAAAATCAATATAATCAATAAGTTAATTTAAAACACCAGCACAAAAAGGACGCGCTTTCGCGCATCCTCAAGGGAAATAAATAACAACGAAAATAGACGTCGTGCAGGACGATTATTCCGCCGATACCGGAACTAATACATCTTTTACCAGCGGGTCATCGGTGGTTTTTAACCACGTCTGGATCCGCGGGTCAGAAAAAGCCTGTTTTAATTTGACGATATTTTCCTGTGATAAATACGGTGTACCAATCACTAATTGCGAAGCAAAGGTGCGCGGCGCCGGCGGGAATAATATGCCTTTCTCACGCGGTACTTTCCCGGCGTCAAATTGCGAGACATAGCCGATGGCGGCATCCACCGAATTTAACGCCCGCGGCATGGTCAGCAGATCCAGCTCTTTAAAGACAAACTGATGCGGGTTGCCGACAATATTTTTCAGCTTCGCCGTGCGCGGCTCCACCGCCGGGTCGAGCGAGATCAACCCAATGCGCTGCAGCAGCCACAGAGCCTGCCCCTGATTGGCGCCGTCGTCAGGCACGACGATGGTCGCGCCGTTGGGCAACGCCTGTACCGACGAGAAGCGGTCGGAATAGATGCCGAACGCCCACTGGAACACCGGCACCGTAGTCGACAACGCAAAGCCGTTGGCGTCCACCACCTGCTTGAGCCACCACTGATGCTGATAGATCGTCCCGGCATACTGTCCTTCCGCTACCGCGCGGTCAGCTTGTACCGGATCCTGCACCCCCACGGCCTCCAGCTTCAGGCCGTAATCGGGCGCAATATGCTGATTAATATACTCAATGATCCGCTGCTCGCCGGCCATCGCCGGCTCGTAGTGAATTTTTAACGTGCTGCCGAAGACCACCTGCTGGCTTTGGGTATGCCCCCGCCACCACCAGAAAGCGATGGCGAGCAGGATAATCACCGCCAGCGCCGCCAGCCAGGGCCAGCGCCGTGCTTTACGTAACTCAAATTGCTCTGTTGTCATACAAGGTTCCCCTGCGTGTGGCGTAAACGGTTGACCAGGCGGTCACCCAAAAATTGAATCAACTGGATCGTGGCGATCAGGGCAACGATCGTCGCGATCATGATGTGGTTGTCGAAGCGCTGATAGCCGTACACCACGGCCAGGTAGCCGATGCCCCCGGCGCCGATGGTCCCGGCGATAGCCGAATACTCAATCATCGAGACCAGGTTTAGCGTCACCGCCGCCACCAGCGCGGGCAAGGCTTCACTGAGCTGCGCGCTGGCAATGATTTGCCAGCGCGACCCACCGCAAACGACGCCCACCGCGGTGACCTCCGCCGGCAGCTCGCGCAGCGCGTTCTCCACCAGACGGCCAAAGAACGGGACGCCGGCGGCAATCATCGGCACCACCGCGGCGGGGATGCCAATCGTGGTTCCGGTCAGCCAGTAAGTGAACGGGATAATGGCGGCCATCAGCACCAGAAACGGCAGCGAACGTCCCATGTTGACCACCCAGTTCAGTAGCCGGTACAGCAACGCGTGCGGAAATAACCCCCGCGGCGAGGCGTTAAACAACACTACCCCCACCAGTCCTCCCAGAGTGACGACAAACAGCATGACAATGGCCACCATCAGCCAGGTTTCGCCATAGGCGGGGAGCAGCAGCGAAGGAATTTCGCCCCAGGGGGTGTCCTGGCTGATGACTGTCGGTTTCATACCGCCTCCCTGAGCAACGGCGCGCTGTCGAGGATCTCCGCCGTCATGCCGAGCTGCGCCAACAGGTCCTGCAGTCGCGCGGGCGACAGGCGTTCGCCCTGAAAGCGCACTCCGGCCTGCAGGCGACCGGCCAGCCTACCGTTAATCACCTCGACGTGGCCGCCAAGGAGATCGATCTGCAGCGCCCACTGCTGGCTCAGGCGGCTGATCCAGTCGGTAGCCACCGGTACATCCCAGCGGTAGCTCAGACGCAGCAGCAGATCGCTGTGGGCCGCTGCCGCCGGCGTCAGCGGCAACAGCTGCTGGCCAAGCAGAGAATCGGGACGCGCCAGCAGATCTTCGATCCGCCCGTACTGGACGATCGTCCCGTCGCGGATCTCCGCCACCGCATCCGCCGCCGTGCGCACGGCGTCCATTTCATGGGTGATCAGGACGATCGCCAGCTGATACTCGTCGCGCAGTCGCTTGAGCAGGGCCAGCACCGAGGCCGTGGCCTGAGGATCGAGCCCGGAGGTGGCTTCATCCGCCAGCAGAACCGACGGGCGCAGCGCCAGGGCGCGGGCAATGCCGATCCGCTGGCGCTGGCCGCCCGAAAGCTGGGACGGCCAGGCATCTGCTTTGTGGCTAAGGCCGACGCTCTCCAGCAGCTCGCCAACCCGCGCCTGAATATCCCGCTCCACCACGCCAAGCCACGCCAGCGGCAGGGCGATATTCTGCCAGGCGGTCCGGCGGCTCAGCAGTGCGGAGGACTGGAATACGGTGCCAATCGCCCGCCGCTCCCGGCGCAGCGCCTCGCCGGATAGCGCCGATAGATCCTGGCCGTTGATACGAATGCTGCCGCTGTCCGGGCGCTCCAGCAGGCTGATGCAGCGCGCGAGAGTTGATTTACCGGCGCCGCTCGGCCCCACCACCGCGGTGATGGAGCGTTCAGGTACCTGCAGCGACAGCCCTTTCAGCACCGCGCTGAGCCGGCCATCCGCCGTGCGGTAGCTTTTATGCAGGTCATCGATAGCGATCATGTCACCTTCTCCTCTACCGAGGCCGCCGTGCGCGCATCGCGACGGTAGCTGACACCGGGGTGAGGCGCGGCCAGACGCGGACCGGCGCCGAATAGTTTTTCGCGCAGGGTCCCCTCGCGGTACTCTTGCTTAAAGACGCCGCGCTTTTGCAGCTCAGGCACCAGCAGCTCAACGACGTCGCGGAAGGTTTCGTGGGTGACGGCATAGGCGAGATTAAAGCCATCGACGTCCGTCTCTTCGACCCAGGACTGCAGTTCGTCGGCCACGGTTTGCGCGCTGCCGACCACCAGCGGACCGAAGCCGCCGATCCCCGCCCAATCGGCCAGGGCCTGCACCGTCCACTGCCGGTTCGGGTCCGCAGTGGAAAAGGCCTCCACCGCCGACTGAATAGCGTTGGTGTGCAGGTACTTCAGCACCTGATCCGGCTGATACTGGCCGAAATCGATCCCCGTCCAGCCGGAGAGCAGCGCCAGCGCGCCTTCATAGCTGACGTACTGCTTATATTCCTGCCACTTCGCCTGCGCCTCGCGGTCGGTGTCGCCGACAATCACCGTCTGCAGGTTAAAGATCAGAATGCTGTGCGGATCGCGCCCCGCCTCAGCCGCCCGGCGGCGAATATCCGCCACCGTCTTCTTCAGCAGCACCTTCGACGGTGCAGCCACGAAGACGCATTCAGCGTGGCCGGCGGCGAACTGTTTGCCGCGGCTGGACGCTCCCGCCTGATAGAGCACCGGCGTGCGCTGCGGGGATGGCTCGCAGAGGTGGATACCCGGCACGGAAAAGAACTGTCCCTGATGGTTTATGGGATGGATTTTCCGCGGATCGCTGAAGATCTTGCGCTCTCTGTCGCGCAGCACCGCCCCGTCCTCCCAGCTTCCCTCCAGCAGTTTGTAGATCACCTGCAAATACTCATCGGCATAGTCATAGCGGGTGTCGTGGTCGGTCTGGGTTTGCTGGCCGATATTGCGCGCCCCGCTCTCCAGATAGGAGGTGACGATGTTCCAGCCCACCCGCCCTTTGGTCAGATGGTCGAGCGTCGACAGACGACGGGCGAAGGGATAAGGATGCTCAAACGACAGCGAAGCGGTCAGGCCGAAGCCCAGATGCTCCGTCACCAGCGCCATCGGGGTGATCAGGGCCAGCGGATCGTTGACCGGGACCTGCGTCGCCTGGCGGATCGCCGCGTCGCCGCTGCCGTTCAGCACGTCGTAGACGCCAAGCACGTCAGCGATAAACAGTCCGTCGAACTTGCCGCGCTCCAGCAGTCGCGCCAGATCCACCCAGTACTCCAGATCTTTATACTGCCAGGAGCGATCCCGGGGATGCGCCCACAGGCCCGGCGACTGATGGCCGACGCAGTTCATATCGAAAGCGTTAAGACGAATTTCACGTTGTGATGACATAGCAATCTCCATAGCGCGGCCCGTCGCCGGGGCGCACGCGGCAAAATGAATCAGGGAAAAGAAAGAGAGGAATTCAGTACGCAGGACATCGGGAGTCCTGCGGGATCCCGAGCGTGAGTAACGCTTGCGCCGCCACGTCAGCGGCATGGTCGGCTACCTGCGGCAGGCCCATCAGTTCGCCAAAACGCCCGCGGGCGGCGGGACCGGCCACCAGCACCGGCGGCGCCTCAACGTACGGCTCAGCCACTGCCCGGGAACGGCTGTCCACCTCCAGGCCCATGCCGAGGGCATCGGCGCGAATAAGGCCGCGGCGGGCAAGGTCCTGTAAAAATGGCTGGCTGTCGGTCAGGTCGCGGTGCGCGGGTCCGGTCGTCAGGATCAGGTGATCGACCCTCAGCGTCTGCACGCCGCCGCCGCGCCGCGCCAGCGTCAGATGCAGCGTCTCGCCTTCGCCGCTCATCGACAGTAGCCTGGCCGCCTGAACCTGCAGACAGCCCGTGCGCTGGCGCGCCTCCAGCACCTCGGCGACCTGCGGCGCCACGCGGTAGCGGTGGACATCCCAGTAATGGCGCAGATGGCGCAGAAAACGCTGGCGATCGGAGTCGCTGAGCGCCTGCCAGATCCGCTGCCCCTGTTGGCGGACCGCATCCAGCACCACCTGCCAGCTCAGGCCCTGCTGCGCCGCATACGCCACGTCGAGGCGGATCTGGCGCAGGCGCTGACGCAGGCTGCCCTGCTGATAGTCGCCAGGCCAGGCTGCTCCCGCGCCGCTGAGGTTGCCGCGCGACAGCAGGCCGTGGCGCGAAAAGGCGACGATACTGCCGCGGTGGCCCAACCGGTCCAGCGTCGCGACCGTATCGGCCATGGTTAATCCGGTGCCCATCACCGCCACCCGGGCGTGCGGGGCGATGGCGTCGAGCGCGCCGGGCTGCCACGGGTTGGCAATCAGCGCCGGATGGTGCCGCCAGGCTTCGGCCTCCGCCGGCAGCGAAGGCGGTGGATGACTGATCGCCAGTACCAGCAGGTCGGCCTTAAGCTGCAGGCCGCCGTCGGTGGTCACCGTCCCCTGATGAAAAGCGAGCGCCCGATCGCGCAGGTGGCGCAGCCGTCCGCCGCTGGCTGCCACTGTGTCAGCAAAACGTTGTGCCACATAGCGACCAAACTGGCCGCGCTGAGGATAGACGGAACCGTCCGGGCGCAGCGCCTGCGCATCGGCGGCAAAGGCAGGCTGACGTCGGTACCAGCGATCGAAGGCGCCCTCTTCATCACCGGTCAGCTGCATACGGGCGGCCGGGACGTTAATCCGGTGCGTCGGCTCCGCGGTGGAGTAGGCCACCCCGGCGCCGGGAGTCTGGCGCGGCTCCAGCAGCGTCACGCGCACCCCGTTCGGCGCCAGGCGCAGCAGCTCAATCGCCACCGCCGCGCCGCTGAAGCCGCCGCCGATAATCACGATATGCGGTTCTGCACTCATCGCTGCCCTCCTCCGGTATGCTGTCTCATGGTCGCGCTCCGGGCCATCAGCTGGCGCTGACCTGGCGCACCGGGCGCTTATCGCCGCCGATGGTTTCGCCAAAGGGACCGGTGTTCACGCTGCGCGCCTTCGACGAGGCCGCGTTTTCCAGCGGCAGCAGAGGCATCACCAGCTCAGCAAAGCGGTGCGCCTCTTCCAGATGCGGATAGCCGGAAAAGATAAAGTTGCTGATGCCGAGCGCCTGATATTCGCGGATACGTTCCGCCACCTGCTGCGGATTACCCACCAGCGCGGTTCCGGCGCCGCCGCGCACCAGCCCGACGCCGGCCCACAGATTAGGGGCAATACGCAGATTATCGCGCGATCCCTGATGCAGGGCGCTCATCCGCGCCTGGCCGGCCGAGTCCATGCGGGCGAAGATCTTTTGCGCCTGGGCGATGGTGTCGTCGTCAAGATGGGCGATCAGCCGGTCGGCGGCGGCCCATGCCTCTTCTTCCGTTTCGCGCACGATGACGTGCAGACGAATGCCGTACTCGAGGGTGCGTCCGCGGGCCGCGGCGCGCTCGCGCACCACCGCCAGCTTCTCCGCCACCAGTTCCGGCGGTTCGCCCCACGTCAGATAACTGTCGATCTGTTCGGCCGCCACATCGATAGCTGCCTCAGAAGAGCCGCCGAAGTACAGCGGCGGGCCATTCTCCTGAACCGGCGGAAACAGCACCTCCGCCCCCTCGACATGAATATGCTCCCCGTGATAGTCCACTTTCTCCCCGCGCAGCAGGCGGGAGTAAACATCGAGAAATTCGCGAGTCACCTGGTAGCGTTCGCTGTGGCTGAGAAAAATGCCATCGCCTTTGTTTTCCACCGGGTCGCCGCCGGTGACGACGTTGATCAGCAGCCGCCCTTCCGATAAACGGTCGAGGGTGGCCGCCATCCGCGCCGCCAAAGTGGGCGGCTGCAGACCCGGTCTGACCGCCACCAGGTAGCGCAGACGGCGGGTCAACGGCGCCAGCGCCGAGGCCACCAGCCACGAATCCTCACAGCTTTTACCGGTGGGGATCAGCACGCCGTAATAGCCCAGGCTGTCGGCCGCCAGCGCCACCTGCTGCAGATAAGGTAAATCAACCGGACGTCCGCCCTCGGTAGTGCCCAGATAGCGGCCATCGCCATGGGTAGGTAAGAACCAGAAGACATTGATCTTGTCGGGAGCTTGCTGCGTCATTATCTATTTCCTATATAACCATATCCGATATTTATCGAAGAGATGTTTTAATTTAGTTATATGAGTGTTAGCGATAATCATGCCAATGGTGAATAAAAAATTAATTCTTTAAAATCAATGGACTGAAAAAGACTTCGCCGCGCCGCGCTGTTGCAAATCCCGCAGCCGCCGCGCATCCGCTGGCGCATTTGCAACAGCTGCCGACCTTTCCCCCTCTGGTTTCCGCCGCCGCCGCAGGATAAGTTCAGCAGGTCAACGACCGGAGGCCCGCCATGCTGAACCCAGAATCCCCTTCCACCGCGCCCGCGCTGATCGACCCGGCGTCGAAGGCTTTCCAGAGCCTGCTGGACAAGCTCGCGCCGACGGAGGCTACCGTGCTGATCGTGGGCGAAACCGGCACCGGCAAAGAGGTGGTGGCGCGCTATCTCCATCACCACAGCCCCCGCCGCCAGCAGCCGTTTCTGGCCGTTAACTGCGGCGCGCTGACTGAGAGTCTTGCCGAAGCCGAACTGTTCGGCCATGAGAAAGGCGCCTTCACCGGCGCGCAGCAGGGACAGCCCGGCTGGTTTGAAGCTGCGGAAGGGGGGACGCTGCTGCTGGACGAGATCGGCGAATTAAGCCTGCCGCTGCAGGTCAAGCTGTTGCGGGTGCTGCAGGAGCGCGAAATTACCCGCGTCGGCTCACGCAAAGCGATTAAAGTGAATGTCCGGGTGATTGCCGCCACCCACGTCGACCTGGCCCAGGCGATCCGCGAGCGCCGCTTTCGCGAGGATCTCTACTATCGGCTGAATATCGCGGTGGTGCCGCTGCCGCCGCTGCGCCAGCGTCGGCAGGATATCCCGCTGCTGGCGCACCACTTTTTATCGCTCTATGCCCGCCGGCTCGGCCGGCCAACCCTGCGTCTGGCGCCTGAGTCGCTGGCCCGGCTGATGGACTATGCGTGGCCGGGCAATATTCGCGAGCTGGAAAACACCCTGCACAACGCGGTGCTGCTCAGTAAAGAGGAGGAGATTAGCCCCGCCCAGCTGCGCCTGGCGACGCTCAACGACGCCCCGTCGCCGGCGAGCGATCATGAACTGGACGATTTTATTCGCCACCAGCTGGCGCTTCCCGGCGAGCCGCTGTGGCAGCGGGTGACCAGCGCCCTGATCCGCCACGCCATGGCGCATTGCGACGATAACCAGAGCCACGCGGCCGCGCTGTTGGGGATCAGTCGGCATACCTTGCGCACCCAGCTCGCTAACCTCGGGCTCATCAAAAGCCGTCGCCGTCCCCCTGCGCCGCCGCGGGCGTTCGCCAGCGCGGCCGGGGCCGATCGCGAACTGCGTATTGGCTACCAGCGCTTCGGCAGCCTCGGGATCCTGAAAGCCCGCCAGAGTCTGGAGACTGCCTTCGCCAGCCTCGGCGTCAACGTGCTATGGAGCGAGTTTCCCGCCGGACCGCAGCTCCTTCACGCCCTCGCCTGCAACGAGATCGACTTTGGCACCACCGGGGAAGCGCCGCCGGTGTTTGCCCAGGCCAGCAACAGCGAACTGATGTACGTGGCGTGGGAGCCGCCGGCGCCGCGCAGCGTGGCGATGGTCGTCCCGCAGGAGAGCGACATCCGCCAGCTCAGCGATCTGCGCGGAAAACGCATCGCGCTCAATAAAGGGTCGAATGTCCACTGGCTGCTGCTGCAGATCCTCGAGGACGCCGGGCTGGGGCTGAACGACGTGCGGGTAGTCTATACCCCGCCGAAATACCCGCTGACCGCCAGCGACTACCTGGCGGTTGACGCCTGGATGATGTGGGACCCGCTGCTCAGCGACGCCGAACACACCGGCGAGCTGCGGGTGGTCGCCAGCGGCGAAGGACGGGTCAACAACCATCAGTTTTATCTTTCGCGACGGGACTACCTCGCTCAGCATGGCGATATCATGCGCCGTCTGCTGACGGAGCTGACCCACACCGGGCAGTTTATCGACTCGCATCGTGGCGAAGCGGCCCGCTTACTCTCAGCTGAGCTGGGGATTGACGCCCGGTCGCTACGCATCGCCCTCGCCCGCCGCAGCCATCGCCCGCGGCCGATGGATCTGTCGGTGATCCGCGCCCAGCAGACCATCGCCGATCGCTTTTATGCCCTCGGACTTATCGCCAAACCAGTCCCGGTGCGGGAGGCGGTGTGGTACGGCGAACCCGAGCCCGGCGTCATCAACCCGCTGATGGCGGTCAGTTAGCGAAATTTGCGCGTTATCTTCCTGATTGTTCAGGCGCAGATAGCCTCGATCCGATGGCGATGTTACCCTAAAGGCGCTGAGAATAAGGGGGTATCTGTGGCTGTTCATCTGTTAATCGTCGACGCGTTAAATCTGATCCGCCGCATCCACGCGGTACAGGGCTCGCCCTGCGTCGATACCTGCCTGCATGCGCTGGAGCAGCTGATCGTCCATAGTCAGCCCACCCACGCGGTGGCGGTGTTTGATGATGAGGATCGCGCCCACGGCTGGCGCCACCAGCGCCTGCCGGAGTACAAAGCCGGCCGCGCGCCGATGCCGGAGACCCTGGTCGCCGAGATGCCGGCGCTGCGGGCCGCCTTCGAGCAGCGGGGGATCCGCTGCTGGGCCTCGCCGGGCAGCGAAGCGGACGACCTCGCCGCCACCCTGGCGGTGAAGGTGGCCCAGGCGGGCCATCAGGCCACCATTGTCTCCACTGACAAAGGCTACTGCCAGCTGCTGTCGCCCACCATCCGCATCCGCGACTACTTTCAGAAGCGCTGGCTGGACGCCCCCTTCATCGCCAGCGAGTTCGGCGTCACCCCGGAGCTGCTGGCGGATTACTGGGGGCTGGCGGGGATCAGCAGCTCGAAGGTGCCGGGCGTAGCGGGCATTGGCCCCAAAAGCGCCGCCCAGCTGCTGAACGAGTTCCAGGACCTGGAGGGGCTGTATGCCCGCCTGGCCGAGGTCCCGGAAAAGTGGCGCAAAAAGCTGGCAACGCATCAGGAAATGGCCTTCACCTGCCGGGAAGTCGCCCGCCTGCAGACCGACCTGCAGCTGGACGGCAATCTGCAGCAGCTGCGGCTGACGCGCTGAGACTACCCGAGCGCGGCGGCACCGCCTGGTTCGGCCGGGCCGGCCCCTCACCAGGCCGCCTGATATAATCCCACGATATTGGCCAGGCTCGCCTCGCGCGGGTTGCCGCCGGTACACACATCCGCCAGCGCCGCCTGGGCCAGCGCCGGAATATCCTCTTTCCTGACGCCCACCTCGCGCAGATGGCCGGGAATACCGACATCGCGGTTGAGCTGGCAGACCGCCTCCACCGCCGCCAGGCGCGCGGCGGTCAGGCTTAACGCTTCCACCCTGACGCCCATCGCCCTGGCGATATCGCGATATTTTTCCCCGGTCGCCTCAGCATTAAAGCGCATCACGTGCGGCAGCAGGATGGCATTCGCCACACCGTGCGGCGTGTTGTAAAAAGCGCCGAGCGGATGCGCCATGCCGTGCACCAGGCCAAGCCCGACGTTGGAAAATCCCATCCCCGCCACATACTGGCCGAGCGCCATGGCTTCCCCCGCTCCGGCGTCTCCGGCAACCGAGCCGCGCAGCGCGCCGGCGATGATCTCGATGGCTTTGAGGTGCAGCGCATCGGTCAAAGCCCAGGCGCCGCGGGTGAGGTACCCTTCGATAGCGTGCGTCAGGGCGTCGACGCCGGTCGCCGCCTTCAGCGCCGGCGGCATGGCGTCCATCATATCGGCATCGATAAAGGCCACCTGCGGAATATCGTGCGGGTCGACGCAGACAAACTTGCGCCGCTGTTCTTCATCGGTGATGACATAGTTAATCGTCACCTCCGCCGCGGTACCCGCGGTGGTCGGCACCGCGAAGATCGGCACGCTGGGCTGACGGGTGGGCGACAGCCCCTCCAGGCTGCGGACATCGGCGAACGCCGGGTTACGCTGAATAATACCGATCGCCTTACAGGTATCCTGCGGCGAACCGCCGCCGATGGCGATCAGGTAATCCGCCCCGCTGCGCTGAAAGGCCTGCAGCCCCTGCTGGACCACGGCGATGGTGGGATTGGGGATCACGTCGCTGAACATGTCCCATGCCAGCCCGGCGGCGTCCAGTTTGTCAGTGACTTTTGCCGCTACGCCGCACTGCGCGAGGGTGCTGTCGGTCACGATCAATGCCTTGCGATAACCGCGCCGCATCACTTCATCGGTTAATGCGTTTATCGCCCCCCGGCCAAACCACGCCGTTTCGTTGAGGATCATTCGGTTTGCCATCGCGTCTCTCCTGTTAGCGTTGCGGCATCACTCTTCAATGCGTAATCCGTAGGTTTTGAACTTCTCCAGCACGATGGCGATCGCCTCGTCATCCAGCACCGGTACCGGGTCGGTAATCGCCAGCGTGCTGAGATAAAGCTGGGCCAGGACTTCCACTTCATGCGCCAGCCAGAGCGCTTTCTCCAGGCTGGCCTCGCAGGCGATCAGGCCATGATGCTGCAGCAGCGTGGCTTTGCGGTGCTTCAGCGCCACCGCGACATGCTCAGACAGTTCGCGGGTGCCGAAAGTGGCATAGGGCGCGCAGGGGATCGAATTCCCGCCCGCCGCGGCGATCATATAGTGGATGGCCGGAATGGGCCGGTTGAGGATCGACACCGCCGTACAATGCACAGCGTGATTGTGGACCACCGCCTGGGCATCGGGCCGCGTCTGGTAGGCCGCCTGATGGAAACGCCATTCGCTAGAGGGCAGTTTTCCCTGCTCATGCTGGCCGTCGGCATCAATAAAGACGATCTTCTCTTCCGTCAGTTTTTCATACGGGATGCCGGTGGGCGTGATCAGCATCCCCCCCTGATAGCGCACGCTGACATTGCCGGCGGTCCCCTGATTTAACCCCAGGCGGGTCATTTCCAGGCAGGTATCGATAATCTGCCGGGCCAGTCTGTTTCTTTCCATTGCTTTCCTCTTTTGGCGACTCATCATCCGTCAACGGCAGGGCAACGCAATTATTGTCGGCTACCGTGGGATAGGTTGAATAATGATCTTCATCTTCAGCCTGAATAATCACAGGGGAATTTTCATCGCCATATTTTGTGAACCACGTCAATTATTCCGCCCTAAAATAAGAGATCAGACTGGTTAATCGACCATTTAAAATGCCCGTTCTTAAAAATATTCCATCAAGCGGGCATTTTATTTTCCTGTAACATTTGCCCGTTTTCCACGATATATATTCAATCGGTCATTGGCGTTGTGGTTTTGTGAATTTATTTTCTCAAACGGTCAGCGATTTTGAAAAATTAAAGTGACAATTATCACATAAAATGGTCCGCAGAGCGTTAAGTGTGACCCTCATCATATTAACAGGCGGTTTTTATTTGAAAATGAAGCCATGAGTTCCGCCGTGACTTTCATTTCACTCACCGGCGCGTCACCTGAGCTCACTTAATTTTGCGGTCTGCTGCAGCACCAGACTGCGCCCTGAATGCTGTTGTAACTGCTTCTGAACTGATGAGGACGCTATGGGAAACACAACGATACCAACGCAAAGTTACCGCGCCATGGAGAGCGGGCAGAGTAAGAGCTATATTATTCCTTTTGCTCTGCTGTGCTCCCTCTTTTTTCTGTGGGCCGTGGCCAATAATCTTAATGATATTTTATTACCGCAATTTCAACAGGCCTTTACGCTGACTAACTTTCAGGCCGGATTAATCCAGTCAGCTTTTTATTTTGGCTATTTTGTTATTCCCATCCCCGCAGGGATGCTGATGAAAAAATTCAGCTATAAAGCAGGCATTCTTACTGGTCTGTTTTTATATGCCTGCGGCGCCGCGCTGTTCTGGCCTGCCGCCGAAGTGATGAATTACACCCTATTTCTGATTGGATTATTTATTATCGCCGCCGGGCTTGGCTGTCTGGAAACCGCGGCCAACCCGTTTGTCACCGTTCTCGGTCCGGAAAGCGGCGGTCACTTCCGTCTTAATCTGGCCCAGACCTTTAACTCATTTGGCGCCATTATCGCCGTGGTATTTGGTCAGAGCCTTATTTTGTCCAACGTCCCGCATCAGCCGCAGGAGGTGCTGGATAGCATGACCCCAGAACAGCTCGGCGCCTGGAAGCACAGCCTGGTTCTGTCGGTACAAACCCCCTATATGATTATCGTGGCCATCGTGCTGCTGGTCGCCCTGCTGATCGTCTGCACCCGCTTCCCGTCGCTGCAAAGCGATGACCACGGCGACAGCGCGCAGAGCACTTTTCTCGCCTCGCTGTCGCGCCTGATGCGCATCCGCCACTGGCGCTGGGCGGTTCTGGCCCAGTTCTGCTATGTCGGCGCGCAGACCGCCTGCTGGAGCTACCTGATTCGCTACGCTGTCGAAGAGATCCCGGGCATGACGGCCGGTTTCGCCGCCAACTACCTCACCGGCACCATGGTCTGTTTCTTCATTGGCCGTTTCACCGGCACCTGGCTTATCCGCCGCTTCGCGCCGCATAACGTACTGGCTGTCTATGCGCTTATCGCCATGCTGCTCTGTTTGCTCTCCGCCTTCAGCGGCGGCCACGTCGGCCTGCTGGCCCTGACCCTGTGCAGCGCCTTTATGTCCATTCAGTACCCGACCATCTTCTCGTTGGGGATTAAGCATCTGGGTCAGGACACCAAATATGGCTCGTCCTTTATCGTCATGACCATCATCGGCGGCGGGATCGTCACCCCGGTGATGGGCTTTGTCAGCGATGCCGCCGGCAATATCCCGACCGCTGAGCTGGTCCCGGCGCTGTGCTTCGCCATCATCTTTATTTTTGCCCGTTTCCGCTCGCAAGCGGCGACGAACTAAACCTGTTATCCGCATAACCTGAGGGATCTGTAATGAAAAAAATCAGCTTACCGAAGATCGGTATCCGCCCGGTAATCGATGGTCGTCGCATGGGGGTCCGCGAATCGCTGGAAGCGCAAACCATGAACATGGCGAAAGCCACCGCCGCGCTTATCAGCGAGAAGCTGCGCCATGCCTGCGGCGCCCGGGTGGAGTGCGTGATCGCCGATACCTGCATCGCCGGCATGGCCGAGTCGGCCGCCTGTGAAGAGAAATTCAGCAGCCAGAACGTTGGCGTCACCATCACCGTCACCCCCTGCTGGTGCTACGGCAGTGAAACCATCGACATGGATCCGCTGCGCCCGAAGGCCATCTGGGGCTTTAACGGCACCGAACGTCCGGGGGCGGTCTATCTGGCCGCCGCGCTGGCGGCCCACAGCCAGAAAGGGATCCCGGCGTTCTCCATCTACGGGCATGACGTGCAGGATGCCGATGACACCTCCATCCCGGCGGACGTCGAAGAAAAACTGTTGCGCTTCGCTCGCGCCGGCCTGGCCGTCGCCAGTATGAAGGGGAAAAGCTATCTGTCGCTGGGCGGCGTCTCAATGGGCATCGCCGGCTCCATCGTCGACCACAACTTCTTTGAATCCTGGCTCGGGATGAAGATTCAGGCAGTCGACATGACGGAGCTGCGCCGGCGAATCGATCAGAAAATCTATGATGAAACCGAGCTGGAGATGGCGCTGGCGTGGGCGGATAAACATTTCCGCTACGGCGAAGATCAGAACGCCGAGCAGTATAAGCGCAATGAAACGCAGAGCCGCGCGGTGCTGAAAGAGAGCCTGCTGATGGCGATGTGCATCCGCGATATGATGCAGGGCAACGCGAAGCTCGCGGAAAAAGGGCTGGTGGAGGAGTCGCTGGGCTACAACGCCATCGCCGCCGGTTTCCAGGGCCAGCGCCACTGGACCGATCAATACCCCAATGGCGATACCGCCGAAGCGCTGCTCAACAGCTCTTTTGACTGGAACGGCGTGCGCGAGCCGTTCGTCGTCGCCACCGAAAACGACAGCCTCAACGGCGTGGCCATGCTGATGGGCCACCAGCTCACCGGGACCGCCCAGGTGTTTGCCGACGTGCGCACCTACTGGTCGCCGGACGCCGTTGAGCGCGTCACCGGGCAGCCGCTCACCGGCCGGGCGGAGCACGGCATTATTCACCTGATTAACTCCGGCTCCGCGGCGCTGGACGGCTCCTGCCAGCAGCGCGACGCGCAGGGCAACCCGACGATGAAACCTCACTGGGAGATTGAACAGAACGAGGCGGATGCCTGCCTCGCGGCCACCGAATGGTGCCCGGCGATCCATGAATACTTCCGCGGCGGCGGCTTCTCTTCCCGCTTCCTGACCGAAGGCGGCGTGCCGTTCACCATGACCCGGGTGAACATCATCAAAGGTCTGGGACCGGTGCTGCAAATTGCCGAAGGCTGGAGCGTGGCGCTGCCCAAAGCGATGCACGACCAGCTCGACGCCCGCACCAACTCCACCTGGCCCACCACCTGGTTTGCCCCGCGCCTCACCGGCAAGGGCCCGTTCAGCGATGTGTACTCGGTCATGGCCAACTGGGGCGCCAACCACGGCGTGCTGACCATCGGCCATGTCGGCGCGGATTTCATTACCCTCGCCGCCATGCTGCGCATTCCGGTCTGCATGCACAACGTGGAAGCGGCGAAAATCTACCGCCCCTCCGCCTGGGCCGCGCACGGCATGGACATCGAAGGCCAGGACTATCGCGCCTGCCAGAACTACGGGCCGCTGTATAAGCGTTAACTGGTGGGTTTAGCCGGTGGCGCAGGCTTACCGGGCCTACAGACGCGCGCTGTTTGTAGGCCGGATAAGCGCCGCGCCATTCGGCAAGGTTGTTTCGGGAGTCACTATGAAGCAAGACGTTATCCTGGTCCTCGACTGCGGCGCCACGAACGTGCGGGCGATGGCCGTTGACCGACAGGGGAACATTGTCGCCCGCGCCGCCACGGCAAACGCCAGCGACATCGCCGCCGAGCGCAGCGACTGGCACCAGTGGTCGCTGGAGGCCATTATGCAGCGCTTTGCCGATTGCTGTCGGCAGATCCACGACCCGCTGGCCTCCTGCACGGTACGCGGCATCGCCGTCACGACCTTTGGCGTCGATGGCGCGCTGGTGGATGAGCAGGGTGCGCTGCTGTATCCGATCATCAGCTGGAAATGCCCGCGCACCGCGGCGGTGATGGACACCATCAGCCGGTATATGCCCGCGCGCCAGCTGCAGCAAATCGCCGGCGTCGGCGCCTTTGCGTTCAACACCCTGTATAAGCTGATCTGGCTGAAAGAGAACCACCCGCAGCTGCTGGCGCAGGCCCATGCCTGGCTGTTCATTTCGTCGCTGATCAACCATCGGCTGACCGGGGAGTTCACCACCGACCTTACCATGGCGGGCACCAGCCAAATGCTCGATCTCCGGCAGCGCGATTTCAGCGCGCCGATCCTGCAGGCGACCGGCCTGCCGCGCCGCCTGTTCCCACGGCTGGTTGAAGCGGGCCAGCCGATCGGCGCCCTGCTGCCGAAGGCCGCTGCGCTGTTGGGCCTTCCCGTCGGGATCCCGGTTATCTCGGCCGGGCACGACACCCAGTTCGCCCTGTTTGGCGCCGGCGCCGGGCAGGATGAGCCGGTGCTCTCCTCCGGGACCTGGGAGATCCTGATCGTGCGCAGCGCGCAGGTCGACACCTCGCTGCTCGGCGACTACAGCGGCTCCACCTGCGAACTGGACAGCCAGCCGGGGCGCTATAACCCGGGGATGCAGTGGCTGGCCTCCGGCGTGCTCGAATGGGTGCGTAAGCTGCTGTGGAGCGCCGACACGCCGTGGCAAACTCTGATTGACGAAGCCCAGGCGATCCCGCCCGGCGCCGAGGGCGTCAGGATGCAGTGCGACCTGCTCGCCAGCCAGCACGCCGGCTGGCAGGGCGTCACGCTCAACACCACCCGCGGCCATTTTTACCGTGCCGCGCTGGAGGGGTTAAGCGACCAGCTGGCGCAGCATCTGCAAACCCTGGAAAACATCGGCCGCTTCCGGGCGAAAGAGCTGCTGCTGGTCGGCGGCGGCAGCCGCAACGCGCTGTGGAACCAGATCAAGGCCGACCGGCTGGGAATACCGATCAAAGTGCTCGACGATGCCGAAACCACGGTGGCCGGCGCGGCGATGTTTGGCTGGTATGGCGTGGGCGAGTTCTCTTCGCCGGAGCAGGCCAGAGCGCAGGTCGCGTACCGCTACCGCTATTTTTGGCCGCAAACTGAACCTGAATTCACAGAGGAAGCCTGAGATGCTCAAAACCATTTCCCCGCTGATATCGCCGGAACTGCTGAAAGTGCTGGCCGAAATGGGCCATGGGGATGAAATTATTTTTTCCGATGCCCACTTCCCGGCGCACAGCATGGGTCCGCAGGTGATCCGCGCCGACGGCCTGCGGGTCAGCGACCTGCTGCAGGCGATTATCCCGCTGTTCGAGTTAGACCGCTACGCGCCGCCGCTGGTGATGATGGCCGCCGTCGAAGGCGATGCGCTCGACCCGACGGTGGAACAGCGCTATCGGCAGGCGCTCTCGGCGCAGGCCCCCTGCCCGGACATCGTGCGGATTGACCGCTTTGCCTTCTACGAGCGGGCGCAAAAAGCCTTTGCGATCGTTATCACAGGAGAGTGCGCTAAGTACGGAAATATCCTTTTAAAAAAAGGAGTCACGCCGTAATCTCATGCCGGAGCGTCTGCCTGATGCAGACGCTCAATCAATGATGGGGTGAGAATAAATGAAAGCGGCTCGCCAGCAGGCGATCGTCGATCTCCTGATCAACCACAGCAGCCTGACCACCGAAACGTTGTCAAAACAGCTCAACGTCAGCAGGGAAACCATTCGCCGCGATCTCAGCGAGCTGCAGGCGCAGGGCAAAGTGCTGCGCAACCACGGCCGGGCCAAAGTGATCCACCAGCGCAGCCAGGACAGCGGCGACCCTTTCCACATGCGCCTGAAAAGCCATTACGCGCATAAAGCCGACATCGCCCGCGAAGCGCTGGCCTGGATTGACGAAGGCATGGTCATCGCCCTCGATGCCAGCTCCACCTGCTGGTACCTCGCCCGCCAGCTGCCGGACCGCCCGCTGCACGTTTTTACCAACAGCCAGCCCATCTGCCAGGAGCTGGCCAAACGCGACCAGATCGCCCTCACCTGCTCCGGCGGCACCCTGCAGCGGAAATATGGCTGCTACGTTAACCCGGCGCTGATTTCCCAGCTGAAATCGCTGGAGATCGATCTGTTTATTTTTTCCTGCGAAGGCATCGACCCGCAGGGCGCGCTATGGGACTCCAATGCGTTCAATGCCGACTTCAAATCGATCCTGCTTAAGCGGGCGGCGCAGTCGCTGCTGCTGATCGATAAAAGTAAGTTCAACCGTTCCGGCGAGGCGAGAATTGGTCATCTGGATGACGTGACGCATATTGTGTCGGATGCGCCGCAGCCTTAAGCATGCGGCGAAGGCCGGAGGACAAGCACGCGTCTCCGGCCTGAGGGTGAGAGATTAACGCTCGTCGCGACGTCCGCCGACGGCGGCCCACAGGCGACGCACGTGAACGGTCACCTCTTCACGATCGTGATACAGCTGACGCGCCTGGATCTGGGCGTTAATGCCGTGCTCGTCCAGCTGGGCCTGAATGTAGGCCAGATTCTGCGACACCTCTTCATAGCGCTTTTTCATCGGCAGCTTGAGGTTGAAGATGGTCTCCCGGCACCAGCCGTTGACCAGCCACTGCGCCATCAGCGCCGCCACTTTCGCCGGCTTCTCCACCATATCGCAGACCATCCACGAGATGTTGTTGCGGTTCGGACGATAGCGGAAACCGTCTTCGCGTAGCCAGGTCACCTGGCCGGTATCCATCAGGCTCTGGGCCATCGGACCGTTATCGACCGAAGAGACCCACATGTTGCGCTTCACCAGCTGATAGGTCCAGCCGCCCGGGCAGGCGCCAAGGTCGACGGCATACATGCCGTTCGCCAGGCGCTCGTCCCACTCGTCTGCCGGAATAAAGACGTGGAACGCCTCTTCCAGCTTGAGGGTGGAGCGGCTCGGGGCGTCGGATGGAAACTTCAGCCGCGGAATGCCCATATAGAACGGCGAGTTGTTGTTGCTGTACGAGTAGCCGGTATAGCAGCAGCCCGGGGCGATAAAGAACACATGCACCACCGGACGCTTCGGCGTTTCATAGCGGGTCAGGACGCCCGCTTCGCGCAGCGCCGCGCGCAGCGGCACGGTAAACTTGCGGCAGAACTTCATCAGCTCTTTGCTTTCGTTAGTGTCCGCCACCTCGACGCGCAGATCGCCGCCCTTCTCCACCACGCCCTGCAGCATGCCGACGATCGGCGTGATGCGATCCTCCGGCGGCAGGTCGCGCAGCAGTTCGCCGACCACAAACATCTGGCGGGCGAAGATCAGCGAGCTGAACGGCAGATCGCGCACCAGCTTCTCGCCATCATCCTGCTGATAGCCTTCAAAAATCACATAGCCAGAGTCTTCTTTGACCCGGGCAAAACCAAACACCTCAAGGCGGGCTGCCTTATCGGTAATTTCTGCTGCGCACTCTTTCTCAAACCCAGGGCGACAATAGAGGACAACCTTATTCATGAACAACGCCCTTACGTTTCAGACGAATTGCACCAATTAACATTAAAACCCAGCCGGCGAGGAAGCTCACGCCGCCCACCGGGGTCACGAACGCCCACAGGCGTAAATGAGAGAGCGCCAGGCAGTAGAGGCTGCCGCTGAACAGCACGGTCCCTAACGCCAGAAACACGCTGCTCCAGTAGAACCAGATACTGATCCGACGCTGCATCGCCACCGCCAGACCAAAAATCGCCAGGGTATGGAAGGCCTGATACTCCAGGCCGGTATGGATCCAGGCCATCTCCGCCGCGCCGAGCGATTGACTTAAGACATGTGCGCCGAAGGCACCCAGAGCCACAAAGATAAAGCCGCTAATCGCGGCGAATATCAGCATAAAACGGCTGGTCATGTTGTTACCCTACAAGTAATTATTGTTCATAACGAAAGCGGAATTTTTCTTGTTCACTTGCCGCTTTCGCCAGAATCCACTGCCGGAAAGCGGCTATTTTACCCAGTTCTGCCTGACTGTCATGGCAAACAAGGTAAAACGCATTCTTACTGACCAGAACATCATTAAACGGACACACCAGGCGACCGGCCTCAATTTCGGACTGAGCCATGACGTTGTTGGCCAGCGCCACGCCCTGCCCATGAATGGCCGCCTGCAGCACCATCGCGCTGTGGCTGAAAATCGGTCCCTGCTGCACATTAATATGGCTTAGACCCAGCTGGCGGGTATAAGTTTGCCAGTCGCGGCGGGACGCATCGTGAAGCAGCGTATGTTGCGCCAGATCGGCAGGCGTTTTCAATGCCTTGTCGCCGGTGAGCAGCAGCGGGGAACAGACCGGCAGCAGATACTCGGCGTACAGTTTTTCCACACGCAGGCCCGGCCAGTTGCCGCGACCGTAAAAAATCGCCACGTCGACATCGTCCGCCAGCTTATCCTCCTGACGGTCCACCGCCTGGATCCTGACGTCGATTCCCGGATAAGCTGAGTTAAAGCTTGTGAGTCTCGGCACCAGCCACTGGATGGCGAAACTTGGCAATAAACTGACCGTTAAGGCCCCTTTGGCGCTGCGCGCCTGCAGTTTACGCGTTGCTTCCGTCAGTTGCGAAAAAATCTCTTTAATATCCTGAAAATAGCTTTGCCCTTCTTCCGTTAACAGCAGCGAACGATTGCGCCGACGGAACAGCTTAAGGCCCAGAAAATCCTCGAGAGACTTGATTTGGTGGCTGACTGCGGCCTGCGTCACAAAAAGCTCATCGGCTGCCCGAGTGAAGCTGAGATGGCGTGCGGCTGCATCAAAAACACGTAATGCATTCAGAGGAGGTAATCGCTTCGACATGGTTATTCTGGCTTAGATGTTAACTCAATTTAACAAATAGGAAACAACGGTTAACCTATTAGTTTTTTTTATCTGAGCCATTATAAATTGTCCGTTGAGGTTCTACCAGCAAATACCTATAGTGGCGGCACTTCCTGAGCCGGAACGAGAAGCTTTTTTTGGAATGCGTGTTCCATCAAGCTTTTGGCTTACGGTTGTGATGTTGTGTTGTTGTGTTTGCAATTGGTCTGTCTTTGCAGACCCTGGTAGCAAGGCTACCCCTTTTCACTTCCTGTACATTTACCCTGTCTGTCCATAGTGATTTAATGTAGCACCGCAACGCGCGGTGCTTTTTTTTGCCTTTTTACTGCCTTACTCGTCCAGCTCACCCAGCTGTTTCACGTCAGAGCGATTGATCTGCTGTTTGTTGCCCCACGCGTCCTTATACGAGATCATGCCAGTATCATTATCGGTTTGCGGTTTCCCGTCGGTGACGATGGTCCGCCCATCATTGGTATGCATCACATAGTTAGAGGAACAGGCGCTCAGGCCCAGAGTCAGCATACAGGCAGAGATAATCGCAGCGGCCTTAGTCATTTTCATTTTTCTCTCCTTACGGCTATTTATACTATTCGTGACTCGTTAAGTAATAGGTTAAAACACAAACCCAACACTTTTCAGCATAACCCTCTTTGCCCCATGTGGAGTCACATTCGGACAATTCCACAGGACGCAGAGGCCTTGTCACGCCCGGCAAATTGCGCGACGATCGCGGTATTGATACGAGGAATTCCATGAACGCATTCAACCCTGCGCACTTTCGCGCGCAGTTTCCGGCTCTGGCCGACGCCGGCGTCTATCTCGACAGCGCGGCGACGGCGCTCAAACCGCTGGCGGTGATCGACGCCAGCGACCAGTTTTATCGCCTGAGCGCCGGCAACGTCCACCGCAGTCAATTCGCCGCCGCCCAGCGGCTGACCGAGCGCTATGAGGCGGCCCGCGAGCGCGTGGCGGCGTGGCTGAACGCCCCCTCCGGCAAAGATATCGTCTGGACGCGGGGGACCACGGAGGCCATCAATATGGTGGCGCAGAGCTACGTCCGGCCGCGCCTGCAGCCTGGCGATGAAATTATCGTCAGCGAAGCCGAGCATCATGCCAACCTCGTGCCCTGGCTGATGGTGGCAGAGCAGACCGGCGCCAGAGTGGTCAAGCTGCCGCTTGGCGCCGACCGGCTGCCGGATATCGCCAGCCTCGGCGCGCTCATCACCCCGCGCAGCCGGGTGCTGGCCATCGGGCAGATGTCCAACGTCACCGGCGGCTGCCCGGACCTGGCGCAGGCCATCCGCCTTGCTCACGCCGCCGGAATGGTGGTGATGGTCGATGGCGCCCAGGGGGCGGTGCATTTCCCCGCGGACGTGCAGGCGCTGGATATCGATTTTTACGCCTTTTCCGGTCATAAGCTGTATGGCCCGACCGGGATCGGCGCCCTGTACGGTAAAAGCGAACTGCTGGCGGCGATGTCGCCCTGGCTCGGCGGCGGGAAGATGATCGCCGAGGTCAGCTTTGACGGCTTTACGCCGCAGCCGGCGCCCTATGGCCTTGAGGCCGGTACGCCCAATGTCGCCGGGGTGATTGGCCTGAGCGCCGCGCTGGAGTGGCTGGCGCAGAGCGATATCGGACAGGCGGAAAACTGGAGCCGCAGTCTGGCGAGCCTGGCGGAAGAGGCGCTGGCGAAACGGCCGGGCTTCCGCTCTTTCCGCTGCCAGCAATCAAGCCTGCTCGCCTTTGAGTTCGACGGTATTCATCACAGCGATCTGGTGACGCTGCTGGCGGAGTCCGGCATTGCCCTGCGCGCCGGGCAACACTGCGCCCAGCCGCTGCTGGCGGCCTTAGGGGTCAGCGGCACGCTGCGGGCCTCTTTCGCCCCCTACAATACCCAAGACGATGTTGCGGCGCTGGTCCACGCGGTGGATCGCGCTCTGGAAATTCTGGTGGATTAATGACAACTCTGCATCCCTTCGGCACGACCATTACCGACGCCACGCTGCGCCAGACCTTTGCCCCGCTGAACCAGTGGGAGGATAAATATCGGCAGCTGATTTTATTGGGCAAAAAGCTGCCGACGCTGACCGATGAGCGCAAAGCGCAGGCCCGGGAGATTGCCGGGTGTGAAAACCGCGTCTGGCTGGGCTATGAGGAGGATGCCGAAGGCAGGCTGCACTTCTTTGGCGACAGCGAAGGACGGATTGTGCGCGGTCTTTTGGCCGTACTCTTAACCGCCGTGGAAGGAAAAACCCGCGCCGGGATCCTGGCCGAGGATCCGCTGGCGCTGTTCGACGAGCTGGGGCTGCGCGGCCAGCTGAGCGCCTCGCGCAGCCAGGGGCTCAGCGCCCTGAGCGAAGCGGTGCTCGCCGCCGCCCGCGAGGTTGAGGTTTAAGCTCATCCCGGGGGCGGCGCTTGACGCGCCTTGCCCGGGCTACGGGTTCGCGCGGTTTTGTCGCCCGGACAGGTGCCTCCGGGGAATTGTCTTGTAGCCCGGGTAAGGCGCCTGCGCCGCGACCCGGGAATTTACGCCGTCTGCCGCTCCGCCTTCGCCAGCATTTTCTTCAGCGCATGGGATACCGCGACAAAGCCAAAGGTCGCGGTCACCATCGTCGCCGCGCCAAACCCGGATGCGCAATCCATTCGCTTCGGCCCCTCAGCGGTGCTTTTCATCGCGCAGACGCTGCCGTCCGCCTGCGGGTAGACCAGCGCTTCGGTAGAGAAGACACAGTCCACGCCGAGCTTGCCTTTGCTGTTTTTCACCACCCCAAACTGGCTTTTCAGCCGCTCGCGCAGTTTGGCCGCCAGCGGATCCTGGATGGTTTTCGCCAGATCGGCGACCTGGATTTGCGTCGGATCGATTTGTCCGCCCGCGCCGCCGGTGGTGACCAGCGGCACCTTATGGCGACGACAGTAAGCGATTAACGCCGCTTTCGGCCGGACGCTATCGATGGCGTCGATGACGTAGCTGAAGCCGGCGCCCAGGTATTCCGCCACGTTTTCCGGGGTCACGAAATCATCCACTACCGTCACCCGACACTCCGGGTTGATCAGGCGAATACGCTCCGCCATCACTTCGGCTTTCGCCAGCCCGACGTTGCCGCTGAGGGCGTGGATCTGGCGGTTGGTATTGGTGACGCAGACATCGTCCATATCGATAAGGGTGATTGCCCCGATGCCGGTTCGCGCCAGCGCTTCCGCCGCCCACGAGCCGACCCCGCCGATGCCGACCACGCAGACGTGGGCGTCGGCAAAACATTGCAGCGCTTTTTCACCATATAAACGTGCCGTACCGCCAAAACGCTGGCGCCAGGCATCGCTGATTACAACAGACATATAACCTCAGAATTAGTGGACATTCCCGGGTCGCGGCGCAAGCGCCTTACCCGGGCTACCGTAGCCCCGGTAAGCGCAGCGCGACCGGGGAAAAGAACGTGAGTACTAGCCGCTAAAGACGTTGCCCGCGCCCGGGGCGTTTTTCAGCACCCATACGCGGCCATAGTGGTTATACCAGCCGGCACGGTGGCCTGCGTCAGGCCCAATGCCCTGATAGATGTCGAAATGCTGGCCTTTGATGGCCCCGCCAACATCGAGGGCGACCATCAGTCGCAGTTCGTATTGGCCGTTAAACTTGCCGTTATTATCCAGCAGAGGCACCTCGGCCAGCAAGGTGGTTCCCGGCGGAATAATCGACCGGTCGGAGGCCACCGAGGCGCGGCCAATCAGCGGCACGGCGCTGGCCCCTTTCACCGGCGCGAAAGACTGCGGTTTAAAGAACACGAACGACGGGTTCTGCTCCAGCAGCTCACGCACTTCCGCTTCGCTGTGCTTTTCACCCCACTCGCGGATCGCCTGCATCGACATATCTTCTTTCTTCACTTCCCCACGGTCGATCAGCACTTTGCCGATGCTGCGATAGGGCCAGCCGTTTTTCCCGGCATAGCTAAAGAAGTTGAGCGGCGAACCATCGCCAAAGTCGATATAACCGCTGCCCTGCACGTCCATGATGAAGTTATCCATCAGCGAGTTGCTGTACGCCAGCACATAGTTATCGCTCAGCGCGCCGGCATAAATGCTGGCGCGGGACGGCAGCTTGCCGCGCTTCGGCGGCATCCGGTAAATGGGGTACTGGAATTCGCCCTGGCGGGTGTGGCGCGCCTGCACCACCGGCGTGTAGTAGCCGGTAAACTGGACGTTGCCATAGTTGTCGGTGCCCTGCATCTGCCAGGCGTCGATGCCAAACTGGCGCAGCGTACGGGTGTCGCCGCCGGCGCGCAGCCACTCCTGCAGCGCGTTATAGACGTTGCTTTGGCTGTTATAGAGGCGCGGCGAAGCGTTACGAATTTGATTAACCTGCTCGGAGAAGTCGCCGGCATTGATCGGCGCCCCGACGGCATCCGGCTGGTTTACCAGTGAAAACGGCTGGGTGAACTTGCCATCGCTATATTGCTGACCGCGGTCGGTCGGTTTTGAGGAACAGGCGGCGAGCATGGCCAGCATTGCCCCCGTCGCTACATATTTTGCCCAACGTCCTTTCATGGTGTCTCATCTTTTGCTGCGAAGCCTTAGTGCGTGTTGAAGATAACAAAGCGCCGGGGCTATTGAAATGCGCGATCTCATCGATGGCACAGATTTGTGTAAAAAAACACCACAACATGGCGTTTTATAAGCCAATTCTTACAAAAATGTCGATTTGGTCGAAAAAAGGTTGCATCATCTCGCTAGCGGAGTATAGTGCGCTTCCACGGACGCGGGGTGGAGCAGCCTGGTAGCTCGTCGGGCTCATAACCCGAAGGTCGTCAGTTCAAATCTGGCCCCCGCAACCAATTAAAATTTGATGAAGTAAAGCAGTACGGTGACGCGGGGTGGAGCAGCCTG
>NZ_JASCAR010000050.1:0-47786 GCF_029967715.1 Klebsiella sp. V115_8 | reverse complement strand
TGGTGGGCGTCGCGCAGGACGACATCGGTAATGGCAACGGTCATGAATTCCTCCGTGAATTAAGGGTGAAGACGGCGATGGTGGTGAATGGCGGCGACAATCGCCGGCGTTAAGCGGGCGAAGTCGCCGGCGGGCGCAACGGCGGGCAGTGGCGTCGCTTTCGGCGCCGCAGCCGGTTCGGGAAAGAAGCGGTTGACGGCGGCGGACATCCCCCGGATGGCGAAAATCAGCAGAAACAGAAACGCCAGCACAAAGCCCATACCGAGAAACATCAGGGTGAAGCCTTCACCTAACAGGACGGCATCAGTCATACTCCACCTCAAAACATGGTAGAAAGAGAGGATATAAATTTAGGTAAGGTGTTAATCAAGGCGACGAGAGTGAGTAACAAACAAAAGAGATAGCTGATCACCATACATATTTGTAATAACCTTGGCGTCTTATATCCTTTATTAATATCCTTTCGCCACAGCAGCAGGCAGATAAACAGACCCGCGACAGGCGTCGACACCGCCGTTGCGACATTCGCTAAGTAAATTAACTGCACCGGAGAGCCGCCGAAGCTAAAGCAAATTAACCCCGCAACCACCAGCACCACCATGGATCCCCACTGCACCGCTTTACTTTCCAACGCAGTAGACTTATTGAACCCCGAATTAAGCAGAACAACCCCACGCTGAGTGTTTCCCAGCAATGATGAGAAACCCGCCCCCAATAACGCCACCCCCATAATGTATTTCGCGGCACGCCCCATGCTTGGCGTCAACAAATCCGCCAGTTGCGCAGGCGTATTAATCGATATCCCTTGGGGAAAAAGGACGATGGCCCCCACCAGAATAATCGCCCCGCTGATCAGCAGTACGCCGATGATATGGGCGACGGTATCGGCCACCATCACGCCATTAAAAAGGTCATCTTTCTTCCATTTTTTCTCTTTACCAAGATAGGTACCGTATATCCCGGTCGTCAGAGAGGCATTGGTGCTAATAAAGCCCAACGCCGCGACTAAACTGCCCGCGGGAAAGATCCAGTGCGTTAATCCTTCGCCACTGGCTTTCCAGTCCGGTCCTCCTGTTCCCACCAGCGTGATATAAAAAGCAAAAATCATTGCCACAATACAAATGGTGATCCCCTTCTCGACTTTGGAATAAACACCTTTAGAAAAATAGCAATAGATCATCACCGCAATCATTATTAGCGCGCCGAGCTTCCAGTCGATGCCGAAAACCAGGTTCATGCCGGCTCCGGTCCCCGAGATATTCCCCATGGTAAAAAAAAGGCAAGCTAAAAAAGTGGCGATGCCGACAAATCCTGCGGCGACTTTGCCATAATAATGACGGATAGCTTCTATCGACGGCATCCCAGTGAGCATGGAGATACGATAGGTCGTCAACATGAAGGTGATCCCCATAAAGGCAATGGGGATTAGCAGCCATAGCAGGGAATAGCCATAGTCCGCCCCTAACATCGATGCGGTGGTGATGGCGCCGGGACCGACCACTACGCCGGTGAGAACAATTCCCGGACCAATACGGCGAATTAATTGAGAGAAGGGCAGTATTTCTATTTGTGCGGGTACAGCGGTAGATGTTTTTTCTAAATTACTCATGACAGCCTCATTATAGTATCTTTATAAAAGATTATACGGCCACACTGATATACTGAATAAAACCTGATTATCTGTATTAAAATCAACCCGTATTCATAATGAATACGGGCTCGGTATTCAAATAATAAATTAAATAACCGCTTTTTTAATTCCTGCAGCACGGATAGCCGCTTTGATCTCTTCTTCTGCGCCCGGTTCAAGCGGCAGCAGAGGTGAACGAACGGTCGCATGTTCCAGAATGCCACGTTCAACCAGGGCATGTTTCAACGCCACGGTACCTTCCATATGCGATCCGCGATGATAAACGGCCTTAGTAACTGGCAGCAGGCGATCGTGAACCGCTTTGGCCTTCACATAATCCTGCGCTTTACCGGCTTCCAGCAGTTCCAGCAGGAGTTCCGGAGCAATATTGCCATACCCCACAAGGAAACCATCAATATCAAAGGCGGTATGCAGCAGATATTCATCATGACAGCTGAGGATCTGTAAATCAGGGCGTTCGCGGCGAATAACCGGAATTTCCGTATCCCAGCGGCGCATATTACGCACACCATTTTTCATCGCAAAGACCCCGGGTTGCGCGGAAATATCCAGCATCGTTTCGAGGTTATACGTGGCTTTAGTGACATCCGGATACTGGAACAGAATAAGGGGTAAGCCGCTCTCTTCGTATACTACGCGATAGCGATCCTGCGGAGCGCCTTTTTGATAGCCAAAACGCAGCCAGCCGTGTGAGGGATACAGCAGACCCGCCGAGGCGCCAGCTTCGACGGCGCGCTGCGCTTCCAGCGCCGCCACTTCCGTCCCTTCGCCAGTAATACCGGCGATCACTGGCACACGGCCATCGGTCGAGTCAACAAAACTACGGATGACGTCGGCCTGCTCCTGCTGAGTCAGGAAGGTACCTTCCCCGGCGTGTCCCAGCACCACCAGGCCTTTCACCCCTTTCACGCTGCCAAGCCAGGAACCTAAGCGTTTGATCGCTTGATGATCGATGCGGCCATCACGGGTAAAAGGGGTAACGGGGGCTGGAACAATACCACGCAAATCAAGTGCTTTCATGTTAACTCCTTTCAAATCTCAATAGATAAAGATGATAAACCTTCTTTCTTGAAATCGATTGCAGGAACGATTGCAAGTCAATTGAAATGTCTTCCCTTTACCTCCCAAGATCAAGGGGACTCTGCTAATAAATGCAGTTGGAATCACAAAAATGAGCGGCTTAAATGTTTATCAATCTGCATTACGTGATCTATTTCCCACATTGTTACTTACCACCGCTCGCGCCAATTAAGTTGCGTGGAAGAAATAACTACGAATACAATCTCAGCTGAATTTAAACAGGGAATGGGCCATGGGAAATCAGTCATCTTCAGAACAAAACGGAAGAACAATCACGATGCAGGATGTGGCCCGCGCCGCAGGTGTGAGTGTTTCAACTGTTTCGCGCGTGCTGGATGAACGCCTTCCCCCTTCCCGTAGCCCCTCCGCTGAGAAAATACGTGAAGCGGCGAAGCAGTTGGGCTATCGACGAGACTACGTGGCGTCCAGTTTGCGCCGTGGCGATACGGGCACGATAGGCGTTCTGGTCCCGAGATTGACCGATACCGTCACGGCGATGTTCTATGAAGCGGTCTCTCAGGCCGCCGCGCGTCAGGGTTATTTCACGGTGGTAGCAACCTGCGGCAACGATCCGGAAACCGAAGAGCGAGCCACGCAATCTCTGCTTGATCGTCGGGTGGACGGCCTGATCCTTTCCACTTGTCGGCTGGGTGACCGCCTGCCCCAGCAGCTGCGGGAAAAACAGATCAACCATGTTTTAGCATTAAGGACCGACGGCATTAGCCCATCAGCGGTGGGTGATGACGAACTGGGGGGCTATCTGGCGACCCGCCACTTACTGGATTTAGGCCACCGGGAAATCGGCATCATTGCCGGCCCGAATTTCTCATCGAGTACGTTAAACCGGCAAAAAGGTTTCCTGCGCGCCATGCAGGAAGCGCAGGCAGAGGTGAATCCCCACTGGTGGCGAGATTCCGACTTTACCATTGTGGCTGGTGAAAACGCCGGTTATGAAATACTGAATAGCCCTTCCCGCCCCAGCGCTATTTTCGCCGTCAATGATGACCTGGCTATCGGGGTGATGGCCGCCGCGCACCGGCTTGGCCTGCAGATTGGCAACGACGTGTCGTTGGTAGGCTATAACGACATTCCTTTGGTCAGCCGCCTGCCGATACCCTTAACGTCGGTGAAAACGCCCCTCGATCAGCTTGCCAGCCATGCCGTTGAGCTGCTGCTAAGCAATCACGCGGAAAATCCCCAGCGCTATTCTCTGCCCACGCTGATCCCCCGCGCCTCCACGCGACCATATCGCTAAACGGCGCGCAATCCTGGCCCAAAGGCGTGACTGGGCCAGGGGAAGCAACCAATATTATTTCTTGCGCGTCAGGGTGAGATTAAAGCGTAAACGTCATTCCAATTCGATACCGGGACTCTGAAATTTTATTTTGGCCGTCATGGTAACCCTGTTTCCCGAGATAATCATATTCGATATAGGGACTGAACCAGTCATTCCATTTATAGCGTAGCGTAAAGGCATTTTCTGTCGCCGACGATTTGTCATTCCTGTATTTATAATCGTCATTAACGTGTCGATAAACGGTGCCTTGATATAAGGCGCTCCATTGCGCGTTAAATTTATAGTTAACATAGATATCCAGGCGATTGACGCTGTCCCGATGCGACTCGCCGGCGCTATTGACCGTTTCGTAAGTGTTGTAGTCATAGCGGTAACGCAGGCCAAAGGTGAGGTCGGGCGTGGCTTTAACATTAACGCGCAGATAAGGCCGCAGTTGGGTACCTTTGCTGCTCCAGTGATAGATCCCGCCTGGTTGCAACGTCCATTTTTCGGCGAATGGCCAACTATAGTTGACCTCTATTTCATTGTAATCGACCGTGCTGTCGCCAAAGGAGTGGGACCCATCGGCTTTATCGGTACCATTTTTTCCCTGGTGGTTATTTTTATTGTTTTTATTATCCATCTCCATACTCGCCCACCAGCCGTTTTGCCACCCCTGGCTGACTTTATAGCGAGATTCGTAGGAGTGACTCCCTGCGCGATATCCACCTCTGACATCAAAAGTCAGGGCGTGACTGACTGCAGGTATCCCAAGCGCGCAACATACGATAAAACCGATTTTTTTATGCATATTTCATCCCTAAAACTGATCATTATTCAATGAAACGGAAAATAATATGACGGCACTAATATATTTATAAAATTAATGTGAGAACGTTTGCTATATCGTTTTCATTGGCCGGTATGATTCAATTTCCGAATATAAATGGTCAACCCGGTAAAAATATCCTTGCTATTGTCCTCACAAATTTTCAGGTTTTTTTATCAGGCGCTGCGCATTTTTGTGATCCATGCGCACCCTCTATTACCAGAGTGGACCTCACCTTTCGCCAGATCGTCAGCACGCTTCCTGCTGTAAATAACTATTCACTCTCTTATCATCATATGTACGCTTTTACGATGAGGTGCGGAGGTGAGATACCCGCGTAATTAACAATGATTAATCAATACTCTGGCGATTTTACCGACTGTTACGCTATACTAGCCTCTGAAATTGCCAGCCCGCGCCTGTGGGCGGGTGTTCAAGTAGCTTCCTTTTAGTTCGATCAACTTCCCTTCCGAGGATCTGACCTCAACGGTCAGAAAAGATATGTTAAACAGTATTTTAGTAATACTCTGTCTGATAGCCGTAAGTGCCTTTTTTTCGATATCGGAAATCTCACTGGCCGCCTCACGTAAAATCAAACTGAAACTGCTGGCCGATGAAGGCAACGTCAACGCACAGCGGGTGCTGAAGATGCAGGAGAACCCGGGCACCTTCTTTACCGTTGTGCAGATTGGCCTTAACGCCGTCGCCATTCTGGGCGGTATCGTGGGCGACGCGGCCTTCTCCCCGGCGTTTTATAGCCTGCTCAGCGGGTATATGTCACCGGAGCTCTCCGAGCAGCTGAGCTTCATCATCTCTTTTACCCTGGTCACCAGCTTGTTCATCCTGTTTGCTGACCTGACTCCGAAACGCATCGGTATGATTGCGCCCGAAACCGTGGCCCTGCGCATCATCAACCCGATGCGCTTCTGCCTGTTAGTCTTCCGCCCGCTGGTGTGGTTGTTTAACGGCATGGCTAATATGATCTTCCGCATCTTCAAACTGCCGATGGTGCGGAAAGACGATATCACCTCCGACGATATCTATGCCGTGGTTGAGGCCGGCGCGCTGGCCGGGGTGCTGCGCAAGCAGGAGCATGAGCTGATTGAGAACGTGTTCGAGCTGGAGTCCCGCACCGTTCCTTCCTCCATGACCCCGCGTGAAAGCGTCATTTGGTTTGATTTGCATGAAGACGAGCAGAGCCTGAAGAATAAAGTGGCCGAGCATCCGCACTCAAAGTTCCTCGTCTGTAATGAAGATATCGACCATATTATCGGCTACGTCGATTCCAAAGATCTGCTGAACCGCGTGCTGGCGAACCAGAGCCTGGTGCTGACCGGCGGCGTGCAGATCCGCAACACGCTGATCGTCCCGGATACCCTGACCCTCTCCGAAGCGCTGGAAAGCTTCAAAACCGCCGGGGAAGACTTCGCAGTGATCATGAATGAATATGCGCTGGTGGTCGGGATCATCACCCTCAACGACGTGATGACGACTTTGATGGGCGACCTCGTCGGCCAGGGGCTGGAAGAGCAGATCGTCGCTCGCGATGAAAACTCGTGGCTGATCGATGGCGGTACGCCGATTGATGACGTGATGCGCGTGCTGGATATCGACGAGTTTCCGCAGTCCGGGAACTACGAGACCATCGGCGGCTTTATGATGTTTATGCTGCGTAAAATCCCCAAGCGCACCGACGCGGTGAAGTTCTCCGGCTATAAGTTCGAGGTCGTGGATATCGACAACTACCGTATCGACCAGCTGCTGGTGACCCGCATCGATAACAAGCCAACGGTGCTGGTGCCCAAGCAGTCGGAAGCGGCGGAAAGCCAGAACGCCTGAGCGTCATCTTTTCTCTCTCTTAAGGGCGGATGATCATCCGCCCTTTTTATTGCCCGAATGTGAAGCGGCTCACGCCCCTCTGCCGATAGCAGATTATTACTGCTCCATAGCGAAACGTTCATGACTCCCCCGTGCGCAAAAAGGTAACGTTGCTCGCGTCTACACGATCATATTCCTGAATAAAGGAAGCGAGGGTTACCATGATAACGTCGAATAAAAATTACTTTATCAGCTGTCTGTTTTTCCTGTTTTTCTTTATAGGCTGGGGATGCTGCTACCCCTATTTATCACTGTGGTTAACGGAAACCATCGGTATTAACTACACGGACGTCGGTCTGGTTTATTCTTTCACCGCCATTGTGGCCGTCTGCGTTCAGCCATTATTCGGTTTTATATCGGATAAGCTGGTGTATCGTAAGAATTTGATGTGGATGCTGGCGATCATTATCACCTTATTCGCCCCATACTGGATCTATGTCTTCGCGCCTCTGTTAAAAATAAATGTGTTCCTCGGCGCACTGGCTGGCGGCCTCTATATTGGCATGGCCTACGGCGCAGGCTGCGGGATTTGCGAAGCCTACATCGATAAGGTCAGCCGCGCCTCCGGCTTCGAATTTGGTCGGGCGAGGATGTTCGGCGGCATCGGCGCCGCGATCGGCACCTTTGCGGCAGGAAAGCTCTACGGCATCGATCAGAACATGATTTTCTGGCTGGCCAGCGCGGCAGGTGTCTGCCTGCTGGTGATTGTCTGGAAAATGCAGATCAGCACCCATCAGCAGCAGGGGCTACTGTCTGGCAAAACGTCTCCGGTCACCCTCCGCGATGCCGCCTCGCTGCTGAAAATTAAAAAATTCTGGTTCTTCGCGCTCTATGTGATTGGCGTGGGCGCGGTCTATGAAACCTATGACCAGCAGTTCGCTATCTACTACAGCCACTTCTTTGAGAGTAAAGCCCGGGGCGCAGAAGTCTTCGGTTATTTAACGACAGGGCAGATTTTCCTTGATGCCGTCGTCATGTTCTTTGCGCCGTGGTTTGTGAATAAAATCGGCCCCAAAAATGCGCTGTTATACTGCGGGCTGATTATGAGCTTGCGCATTATCGGTTCCGCGTGGGCTATTGGCCCGATATCCATCAGCCTGATTAAACTTCTCCATGGATTTGAAAGCTCGGTGTTACTCGTCGCGGCGCTTAAATATATTACCGCTAACTTTAACCCCCTGCTTTCAGCGACGGTTTACTTAATTGGTTTTCAGTTTTCAAAAAGCTTTAGCTCTATTTTCCTCTCCACCGGCATCGGCCATATGTACCAGAGAATGGGCTTTACCAGCAGCTATATCGTGCTGGGAAGTATCGCCCTGTGCTTCACGCTCATTTCGTTTATCACGCTGGATAAAGCGCGCGTGTTCTCTTCACAACCTGTGCCCGCGAATTAATGTCAGGAGGTAGTCTGCATGTCTCAGTTATTTTATGGCGTGGCGTATTACGATGAATATATGCCGGAAGATCGGCTGGCCAAGGATATTGCCTTAATGCGCGAAACCGGCATTAACGTAGTGCGTATCGCCGAGTCCACATGGAGTACGCTGGAGCCCGAAGAGGGCCAGTACAATTTCTACCATATCGACCGGGTGCTGGCGGCGATGCATGAGGCCGGCATCGCGGTCATCGTCGGGACGCCGACCTACGCGGTCCCGGCCTGGCTGGCGGCGAAACATCCCGATATTCTGGTCACCACCGTCACAGGGCAGCAAAAGTATGGCCCACGGCAGATCATGGATATCGTCAACCCGACCTTTCGCCGCTATGCCGAAAAAATAATCCGCACGCTGATGGCGCATGTGCAGCACCATCCGGCAATTATCGGCTGGCAACTGGATAACGAAACCAAGCATTACGACAATATCGGCCGCTATATGCAGGAGGGCTTTGTGCGCAGCCTGCAGGAGAAATATCCTGACCTCCGGCAGCTAAATCACGATTTCGGTCTGGATTACTGGAGCAACCGCATTGACCGCTGGCAGGATTTTCCGCCGGTGGAAAATACCATCAACGCCAGCCTCGCCTGCGCCTTTTTCCGTTATCAGCGCCAGCAGGTCACCGAGTATCTGGCCTGGCAGGCGGAGATCGTGCGCGAGTACGCCCAGCCGCACCAGTTCGTCACCCACAACTTCGATTTTGAATGGCGCGGTTACTCTTACGGCGTGCAGCCGCGGGTCGACCATTTTGCGGCAGCGCAGGCACTGGATATCGCCGGTGTTGATATCTATCACCCGAGCCAGGCGCACCTGACCGGGCGGGAAATCGCCTTCGGCGGCGCCATCACCCGCTCGCTTAAGCCGGGCCAGAACTACTTCGTGCTGGAAACGCAGGCGCAGGGTTTCGCCCAGTGGACTCCCTTCCCGGGCCAGCTGCGCCTGCAGGCGTTCAGCCATATCGCCTCCGGCGCCGCCATGGTCTCCTACTGGCATTGGCATTCAATTCATAACGCCTTCGAAACCTACTGGAAGGGGCTGCTCAGCCACGACTTCTCGCGTAATCCGACCTGGCAGGAGGCCACCACTATCGGGGCTGACTTTGCCCGCCTGTCGCCGCAGCTGGCGGAGCTGAAGGCCGAAAACGACGTTGCGCTGCTGATAAGCAATGAGGCAATGGACGCCCTTAACCAGTTCCGCCCCGGCGACGCCGAGGGCAATATTTATAACGATATTTTCCGCCGCTTCCACGATGCGCTGTATGACCACAATATCAGCCTCGATATCATCCACGACGTCAACGAGGAGACTTCTCGCTACCGGGTGCTGATCGTTCCCGGCCTGTACGCTGCCGATGATGGCCTGCTGGCGCGTATCAACCACTATATCGCCGAGGGCGGCAGAGCGCTTATCGGCTTTAAATCGGGTTTTAGCGATGAAAACGTCAAAGTGCGCCGCAGCGCGCAGCCTGGGATCCTTCGGCAGAGCTGTGGCGTCAGCTACAGCCAGTTCACCCTGCCGGAAGGGACAACGGTAAGCTCATGCTGCGCGGATATTGATTGCCGCAACGACAATCAGGCGGAGCTGTGGATGGAGCTGCTGACGCCCGATGCCGGGACCCGCACTCTGCTGCGCTATCAGCATCCGGCATGGGGCGAGTACGCGGCCGCCACCGAAGCGGATTATGGCCGGGGACGATCGATGTACGTTGGCTTCCTGCCGCAGAAGCGATTGATTAGCCAGCTGTTTGATGTACTCACTGCCGATCTCGCATTGCGCTCGCGCACTTCCGCCTATCGCTACCCATTAGTGGTCAAAAAGATGCGTAATCGCGCCGGGAAAACCATCCACTTCCTGTTCAATTACTCTGGCGAGACGCTCGATTTCGGTAGCGAAACGGCGGGGAACGACCTGCTGAGCGGGGAAACAGTGCGCAGCGGCCAGCCGTTGCGCCTCAGGGCATGGGAATTTACTATCATCGAAAGGTAATGACGCTGCGACGCTCAGGTGGGAGAGAGAATGGAACTTGATATCAATGAGCTACTCAATTTCTCGCCATTGATGAAAACCTTTACCTTCAATGCCTGGGTTGTCGCGGGCTTCACGCCGATAACCCGCGGCTCCAAACTGGACTACTACATTAATCGTCCGCAGGGGATGAAAGGTTACATCATCAATCTGACCCTGCGTGGCCAGGCGCGGGCGAAAGCGGGCGATGGCTTTCTTCTGTGTCGGGAAAACGATCTGCTGCTGTTTCCCCCCGGCGTGCCTCATCATTACGGCAGAGACGAACACAGCGAGTATTGGGACCATCTCTGGATCTACTTTATTCCCCGCCCCTACTGGATAGACTGGCTAAAATGGGACCAAACCACGCACGGCATCGGCAAAACGACCGTTGCTGACCCCGACCAGCTCCAGCACCTGCGCGATCTGTTCCATGAAGTGATACGCCACCACTCGGCCTCCGCGCCGCTGTCGGAAGCGCTGGCGATGAACGCCCTGGAAAGGTTGATCCTCCGCTGTTTTCAGCAACAGCCCATCAGCAACCGCCACGCCCACGATCCGCGAATTAACGCCGTCTGCGACTACCTTAACGCCCATATCGCGCAAGAGGTAAAAATCGAGACCCTGGCGGCGATGGTATTTATCTCTCCTTCACGTCTGGCGCACCTTTTCAAAAATGAGCTGGGGCAGACGGTTTACGCCTGGCGGGAAGCTCAGCGCATCAACCGCGCCAGGTGGCTCATTCAGAGCACCACACTCCCGCTTAACAAGATTGCCTTATCGGTGGGTTACAGCGATCCGGTCTATTTCACCCGCTTGTTTCGTAAACATAACGGCATTCCACCGGGGGAGTATCGCAAACGCTATGCGGAGATGAAGGGCTGAAAACATCAACGGCCCCCATCGGGAGCCGTCTTTTACCTACTACGTACTGCTACGTGTCAGGTTATGCCATCTCAGTTTGCAGACGCAACACCTGACGATTGACTTCGGACATCACTGACAGATGCAGCTTGTCCTTGACCTTCGGGATAAGGATTTTGCCCTTATCAAATTCAAATGCGCCAACGTCCTTGATGTACAACCGTCCACGAAACAGGATCTTCACGTACTTCGCCACTTGCAGCGGATTGTAGCGTTGGAAAATTTTCATTCTTCTCTCCTGCCAGGGTTACGCTCCTGTGGTGCCACAGTTAGCCCACGTATCGGGAGCGCAAATTTTAATGCCCTAAAACTATAGTCCAGAATCTCAGAGGGACCCAGTGTGTATAAGTTTATTTACCGTTTGATGACAATAATTCAGAATTTTCGTTTCGGACATACGATGAAGTAAGTATAAGTCGCCGTTTTTCGACTAATTTGTGCGTCAACACGCAAACTGGCATCCTCATTGCGGGTAATCGTCGCCAATCGCACTTATCATTAAACGAGACCAAGTGGTCGGATCACCTGCACAAAAATGATTAAGGATTCCGCATGACCCTACGTAGCATACTGGCCGCCTCGTTACTCCTCTTCCCGCTGCTGGCCTCAGCGCATAACTTTGTCGACGGCCAGCGCGTGGCGCCGGTCGGCGTCGCGGATCGGGGCGAACTTATTCTGGATAATGATAAGTTTAGCTATAAAAACTGGAATAGCTCGCAGCTGGTGGGAAAAGTGCGAGTCATCCAGCACATCGCTGGACGCTCGTCAGCAAAAGAGAAAAATGCCAACCTGATCGAGGCGATTAAAGCGGCGAGCTTCCCACACGATCGCTATCAGACCACCACCATTGTCAATACCGACGATGCCATCCCGGGCACCGGCATGTTCGTGCGCAACAGTATCGAGAGTAATAAACAGCTCTTCCCGTGGTCGCAATTTATCGTCGACAGCAACGGGCTGGTGCGGAAAGCCTGGCAGCTGGACGAGAAGAGCTCCGCGATTGTGGTGCTGGATAAGAGCGGGCGCGTACAGTGGGCCAAAGACGGCGCGCTCACCCAGCAGGAGGTGCAGCAGGTGATCGACCTGCTGCGTAAGCTGCTTAATAAATAGAGACCCGGAAGCCGGGGTTGAGGAAGGATTCACGCGGCGTGTAGTCGAGGGTTTTCCCCTGCCAGTCGTGAACATGCGCCCCGGCGGCGACCGCGACCGCATGGCCGGCGGCGGTGTCCCAGGTGCTGGTCGGCCCGAAGCGCGGATAGAGCTGGGCCTGACCTTCCGCCACCAGGCAGAACTTCAGCGAGGAGCCGATAGAGGTGGTCTGGTGCTCGCCCAGCTGCTCAAGGTACTCCTGCAGCTCCGGATCGTTGCCATGGGAGCGGCTGATCACCACCAGCGGCGGACGGGCATCGCGGACCTGGATCTGCTTGCGCACGCCGCACTCTTCTTTCCAGGCTTTGCCTTTTTCCGCGCTGTACATCACCTTCATCACCGGCGCGTAGACCACGCCCAGCGTCGGCTTGCCGTTTTCAATCAGCGCGATATTGACGGTGAACTCGCCGTTACGCTTAATAAATTCTTTGGTGCCGTCCAGCGGGTCGACCAGCCAGTAGCGCTGCCAGTGCTGACGCACTTCCCAGGCCGGCGGGTCCTCTTCCGACAAAACAGGAATGGTGGCATCCAGCGCCTGCAGGCCGCTGACAATGACTTTATGCGCCGCGATATCCGCCGCCGTGACCGGAGAATCATCTTTCTTGCTGGCGACGTTGATCGGTTGGTTTCCATCGTAAACTTCCATGATGGCATCGCCCGCGTTCCGTGCAAGCTGACATACTTGTTCTAACATTCTCCACCTCGTCTGGTTACAGTGGCGTTAACTCGTTGTTTTATTTATATCGCATCACCGCAAGATCCGCTATCTGTGATAACGATGGCGGTTTCGCTGCCCACTTTTCTGGCAAGATTCACATTTCTGTAAGCAACAGAATATAAATACATTTTCTTCTGTGCTATCGCTCATAAAAAAAGGACGCCTCTGATGATTAAGTTTAGCGCAACGCTCCTGGCCACGCTGATCGCCGCCAGCGTCAGCGCCGCAACGGTCGACCTGCGGATCATGGAAACCACCGATCTGCACAGCAATATGATGGACTTTGACTATTACAAAGATGCCGCCACGGAGAAATTCGGCCTGGTGCGTACCGCCACCCTGATCGAACAGGCGCGGGCAGAAGCGAAAAACAGCGTACTGGTAGATAACGGGGATGTGATCCAGGGGAGCCCGCTGGGCGACTACATGGCCGCCAGGGGGCTGAAAGAGGGCGATGTTCATCCAGTGTATAAGGCGATGAACACCCTGAATTATGCCGTCGGCAACCTGGGCAACCATGAATTCAACTACGGCCTCGACTTCCTGCACAAAGCGCTGGCGGGGGCGAAATTCCCCTACGTGAACGCCAATATCATCGATGCCAAAACCGGCAAACCGCTGTTCACCCCCTACCTGATTCAGGATACCCCGGTTCAGGACAGCGACGGTCAATCCCACACCCTGCGCATCGGCTATATCGGCTTTGTGCCGCCGCAGATCATGACCTGGGATAAAGCCAATCTTAGCGGCAAAGTGACGGTCAACGACATTACCGAAACCGCGCGCAAATATATCCCGGAGATGCGGGCGAAAGGCGCTGACGTGGTCGTAGTGGTCGCGCACTCCGGCCTCTCTGCCGACCCGTATCAGGCGATGGCCGAGAACTCGGTCTACTACTTAAGCCAGGTGCCCGGCGTTGACGCCATCATGTTCGGCCACGCCCACGCGGTGTTCCCCGGCAAAGACTTCGCCAACATTAAAGGCGCGGATATCGCCAGAGGGACGCTGAACGGCGTGCCGGCGGTAATGCCGGGAATGTGGGGCGATCACCTCGGGGTGGTCGATCTGGTGCTGAACAACGACAGCGGAAAATGGCAGGTGACTCAGAGTAAAGCGGAAGCGCGGCCAATCTACGACGCGGTGGCGAAGAAATCGCTGGCGGCTGAAGACGGCAAGCTGGTGGCGGTGTTGAAAGCCGATCACGACGCCACTCGCGAGTTCGTCAGTCAGCCGATCGGCAAGTCCGCCGACAACATGTACAGCTATCTGGCGCTGGTGCAGGACGACCCGACGGTGCAGGTGGTCAACATGGCGCAAAAAGCCTACGTCGAACACTACATTCAGGGCGACCCGGACCTGGCGAAACTGCCGGTGCTCTCCGCCGCCGCGCCGTTTAAAGTCGGCGGGCGTAAAAACGATCCGGCGAGCTTCGTGGAAGTGGAAAAAGGCCAGCTCACCTTCCGCAACGCCGCCGACCTCTATCTCTACCCCAACACCCTGGTGGTGATGAAGGTCAGCGGGAAGGAGGTCAAGGAGTGGCTGGAGTGCTCCGCCGGGCAGTTTAACCAGATAGACCCGGCCAGCAGCAAGCCGCAGTCGCTGATCAACTGGGACGGCTTCCGCACCTATAACTTCGACGTGATTGACGGGGTGAACTACCAGATCGACGTCAGCCAGCCGGCCCGCTACGACGGCGAGTGCCAGATGATCCATCCGCAGGCAGAGCGCATCAAGGGCCTGACCTTCAATGGCAAACCGGTCGATCCGCAGGCCACTTTCCTGGTCGCCACCAATAACTATCGCGCTTACGGCGGTAAATTCGCCGGCACCGGCGAAAGCCATATCGCCTTTGCCTCACCGGATGAAAACCGTTCGGTGCTGGCGGCGTGGATTGGGGCGCAATCGAAGAAGGATGGCGCGATCCATCCGGCGGCGGATAACAACTGGCGCCTGGCGCCGATCCACAGTAAGACACCGCTGGATATTCGTTTTGAGACCTCGCCTGGCGACAAAGCCGCGGCGTTTATCAAAGAGAAAGCCCAGTATCCGATGCGCCAGATGGCCGCCGATGATATCGGCTTCGCCATTTATCAGCTGGATTTGCGTCAGTAATGCCTGTTCCCCGGTGGCGCTGCGCTTACCGGGGCTACAAACCGGAGCTGACGGGTAGCCCGGATAAGGCGCCAGCCGCTATCCGGGTACATCTCCCCGGTGGCGGGGCTACAGGGAGTGATACATTTTCACTCCCCGTGGCTCGCCAGCACCGCGGGCAGATTAACCTCGATCCAGTCCGCCAGGGCGGCCACCTTATCGCTCACCTGCAGACCGAGCGGCGTCAGGCTATATTCAACGTGCGGCGGCACCACCGGATAAGAGACGCGGTCGATAAAACCATCCTGCTCCAGGGCCTGCAGCGACTGCGCCAGCATCTTTTCGCTGACCCCGCCCATTTTGCGCCGCAGATCGCTGAAGCGATGGGTCCCCTCGCGCAGCGCCACCAGAATCAACACGCCCCAACGGCTGGTGACATGTTTAAGCACATCGCGCGACGGGCACTGTTCCGCAAACAGATTGCCGTTGCGCAGTTTATCGCTCAGCGTCGGTTCGGCCATTTTCATACTTACCTTTTTGTACGTACTTACTAAAAGTTAGTTAAGGTGTTAGCTTACCACAACTGCCAATAAACACGAAGGAGAAGCCCCATGATCGCCCTTACCGGTGCCACCGGCCAGCTTGGCCACTACGTTCTGCAAGACCTGCTTAAAACCGTTCCTGCCAGCCAGATTGTGGCGATTGTCCGCAACCCGGCCAAAGCCCAGGCGCTCAGCCAGCAGGGCGTCGTCGTCCGCCAGGCCGACTATAGCGACGAAGCGGCATTGACCGCCGCGCTGCAGGGCGTGAATAAACTGCTGTTAATCTCCTCCAGCGAAGTCGGCCAGCGTGCCGTACAGCACCGCAACGTCATCAACGCCGCCAAAGCCGCTGGGGTGACATTCATCGCCTATACCAGCCTGCTGCACGCCGACACTTCGCCGCTGGGCCTGGCCGCAGAGCATATTGAAACCGAGCAGATGCTGGCCGACTCTGGCATCGCTTACGCCCTGCTGCGCAATGGCTGGTATACCGAAAACTATCTGGCCAGCGCGCCGCCGGCGCTGGAGCACGGCGTGTTTATCGGCGCCGCCGGCGAAGGTAAAATTGCCTCCGCTACCCGCGCGGATTATGCCGCCGCGGCCGCCCGCGTTATCGCCGGTGAAGGCCATGCAGGGAAAGTTTACGAACTGGCGGGCGATAACGCCTGGACGCTGAGCGACCTGGCTGCCGAGCTGAGCACGCACAGCGGGAAAAACGTGGTCTATCAGAACCTCAGCGAAGCCGACTTCGCCGCCGCGCTGAAAAGCGTCGGCCTGCCGGCGGGTCTGGCGGATATGCTGGCGGACTCCGACGTCGGCGCCTCGAAAGGCGGGCTGTTTGACGACAGCCACACCCTGAGTACATTGATTGGCCGTCCGACCACTTCCCTTGCCGAAAGCGTGAAAGGCATTCTGTAACCGCCCCTCTCAGCTTTTGCGGTTGCGTCCCGGCGGTTCCTCTCTCATATTGAAGAGATCAACCGTCGGGAGGCAGGCATGCAGGGCGTACCACCCCAATTTAGTGATGAAAAAGATCGTGCGCGCTTTCGCCATCTCGAACAGCTGCCCGGGGTGGAGCTTTACCACGCCCATATCTCCCGCTACGCCTTTGAACCCCATACTCACGAAGCCTTCGGCATCGGCGTGATTGAGCAAGGCGCCGAGCGCTTTCGCTACCGTGGCAACCAGCATATCGCCGCCGCCAACGCTATTGTCACCATGAATCCCGACGAGCTGCACACCGGCGAAGCGGAAACCGCCGACGGCTGGCGCTACCGGATGATTTATCTGGAGCCGGACCGTCTGGAGGCCATCACCGGGGTGCGCGACTGGTGGTTCAGCGAGGTGGTCCGCGAGGATCCCCTGCGGTCCCGGCGGATTGGCCAGCTAATATATGGCCTGTGGCACAGCGACGATGCGCTGGCCCAGCAGGGAATGCTGCTCGACCTCATCGACACCTTCCGCCCTCTGGCCCACCATGCCTCGGCGCAGGGCGAGACAGGACATCGCTTCGACCGCGTGCGCGACTACCTGCACGATAACTATATGCGCCCCATCACCCTCGACGAGCTGGCTCAGGTGGCGGCGCTTAGCCCGTACCACTTTCAGCGCCAGTTTAAAGCCCACTATCATGTGACGCCCCATCAGATGTTGATGGCCATCCGCCTGTGGCGCGCCAAGGCGTTTCTCACCCACGGCATGCCCGCCGCCGAAGTGGCGATAGCCGTCGGCCTTACCGACCAGTCTCACCTGACCCGCGCCTTCACCCAGCGTTACGGCATTACGCCGGTACGCTATCAGAAGCAGGTCGCCAGGCGCTGATGCGCAATCTCATACAATATTCCCGCCCGCCCTCCTTCTACACTGCAGACAACCGTGATGACAATGGATGCAATGATGATTAGTGGTGTGTTGTACGCCCTGCTGGCGGGGCTGATGTGGGGATTAATCTTTGTCGGGCCTTTGCTGGTGCCCGAGTATCCGGCGATGCTCCAGTCGATGGGACGCTATCTGGCGCTGGGTCTGATCGCCCTGCCGCTGGCATGGCTCGGGCGCGCGCGTTTGCGCCAACTGAGCCGGAACGACTGGTGGACCGCGCTGGGTCTGACGATGATGGGAAATCTTATCTATTACGTCTGTCTGGCCAGCGCCATTCAGCGCACCGGGGCGCCGGTCTCCACCATGATTATCGGCACGCTGCCGGTGGTATTGCCGGTCTTCGCCAATCTGCTCTACAGCCAGCGCGACGGAAAGCTGCCGTGGCGGCGCCTGTTTCCGGCGCTGGTCTGCATCGCCGTCGGCCTGATCTGCGTTAACGTCGCGGAACTGCGCCAGGGTTTGCCTGATTTTAGTCCGTGGCGCTACGGCTCCGGCATTGCGCTGGCGCTGGGGTCGGTGGTCTGCTGGGCCTGGTATGCGCTGCGCAACGCCCGCTGGCTGCGGGAGAATCCGCATCAACCGCCGATGATGTGGGCTACCGCTCAGGCGCTGGTGACGCTTCCGGTTTCGCTGGCCGGTTATCTCGCCGCCTGCGCCTGGCTGCACGGTCAGCAGGCCGGGTTCCCCCTGCCCTTCGGCCCGCGCCCGGCGGTGTTCATTACGCTGATGCTGGCCATCGCGGTGCTCTGCTCATGGGTCGGCGCGCTGTGCTGGAATATTGCCAGTCAACGGTTGCCGACGGTGATCCTCGGGCCGCTTATCGTTTTCGAAACCCTGGCCGGGCTCCTGTATACCTTTCTGCTGCGACAAAGCTTACCGCCGCTGTTAACCCTGAGCGGGATCCTGCTGCTGGTGCTCGGCGTGGTCTCCGCCGTACGCGCCAGGCCGGACAAACCGACGTTGCAACCGCTGACGCACGAAAAAAAGTAGCCGGGCCCTCTTAAGGGGTATTCCCTCGCCATAAAGATGCATTTAAAATGCATCTTATATTCCTGATGACGAGGTAACTGCTATGGCTTTCCGTGACCAACCTTTAGGCGAGCTGGCGCTGTCCATCCCCCGCGCCTCCGCCCTGTTCCGTCAATACGATATGGACTACTGCTGCGGCGGCAAACAGACGCTGGCGCGCGCCGCATCGCGTAAAGCGCTGGATGTCGCGGTGATCGAAGCCGAGCTGGCGAAACTGGCCGAGCAGCCCGTCACCCACGACTGGCGCGCGGTGCCTCTCGCGGAGATTATCGACCATATCATCGTTCGCTATCATGATCGGCACCGCGAACAGCTGCCGGAGCTGATCCTGCAGGCCACCAAGGTGGAACGGGTCCATGCCGATAAACCGAACGTGCCGAAAGGGCTGACGAAGTACCTGACCATGCTGCAGCAGGAGCTCTCCAGCCACATGATGAAAGAGGAGCAGATCCTGTTCCCGATGATCAAACAGGGGATGGGCGCCCAGGCCGGGGGCCCCATCAGCGTGATGGAAAGCGAGCATGACGAAGCGGGTGAACTGCTGGAGGTGATCAAACATATCACCCATAACGTGACGCCGCCGCCGGAAGCGTGCACCACCTGGAAAGCGATGTATAACGGTATCAACGAGATGATTGACGATCTGATGGAGCACATCAGCCTGGAAAATAACGTGCTGTTCCCGCGTGCCCTCGCAGGAGAATAACGAAAAAGGCGCCCGCAGGCGCCCTCGACATTGTCCGTCTTATTTGGCCACTCCGGGTGGCCTTTTTTATGACGGTCCGTTGCAAGCAACGTTAAAATGCTCTTTTATTTCGCCAGACGCTTTTTGCCGGCAAACAGCCAGCCCGCACCCAGCAGAACGAACCACAGCGGGGTGACCATCAGCGCTTCACGGGTATCATCTTCGAGGGTCAACAGCACCAGTACGAAGACGAAGAAGGCCATGCACACCCAGCACATTAATTTGCCCAGCGGCATCTTATATTTGGACTTCTCGTGCAGCTGCGGACGCTTTTTACGGTAGACCAGATAAGAGCAAAGGATGATGGTCCAGACGAACATGAACAGGATCGCCGACACCGTGGTGATCATGGTGAACGCGGCGATCACGCTCGGGTTGACCATCAGCATCACCACACCGCCCAGCAGGCACATGCAGGAGAAGGTTAAGCCCTTCGCCGGCACCGCACGCTTCGACAGCTTGGCGAACATCTTCGGCGCCTGACCATCCTGCGCCAGACCGAACAGCATACGGCTGGTGGAGAAGACGCCGCTGTTGGCCGATGAGGCTGCGGAAGTCAGCACCACGAAGTTAATCAGGCTCGCCGCCGCCGGCAGACCAACCAGCACGAACAGCTCGACGAACGGGCTCTTGCTCGGCACCACAGAGCTCCACGGCGTCACCGACATAATCACAATCAGCGCGAAGACGTAGAACATAATGATACGCAGCGGGATGGAGTTAATCGCCCGCGGCAGGGATTTTTCCGGGTCTTTGGTTTCGGCCGCGGTGGTACCGACCAGCTCAATCCCCACGAAGGCGAATACCGCAATCTGGAAGCCGGCGAAGAAGCCGCTCAGCCCTTTCGGGAACCAGCCGCCGTCATTCCACAGATGCGCGAAAGAGGCTTCGACGCCGGTCGGCGATTTGAAATGCATCATGACCATCACCAGGCCGACCACGATCAGCGCCACGATGGCGACGATTTTGATCATCGCGAACCAGAACTCCATTTCGCCAAACATTTTAACGGTGGCGAGGTTCAGGCCCAGCAGCAGCAGGATCACCGCCAGCGACGCGACCCAGTCGGAGAGTCCGGGAAACCAGAACTGCGCGTAGGCAGTGATCGCCACCACGTCCGCCATCCCCGTCACCACCCAGCAGAACCAATAGGTCCAGCCGGTAAAGTAGCCCGCCCAGGGGCCCAGCAGATCGGCCGCAAAGTCGCTGAAGGATTTATATTCGAGGTTCGACAGCAGTAATTCGCCCATGGCTCGCATAACGAAAAACAGCATAAAACCGATAATCATATAAACAAAAATAATGGATGGCCCGGCAAGGCTGATGGTTTTGCCAGAACCCATAAATAATCCAGTGCCGATCGCCCCGCCAATTGCAATCAGCTGAATATGTCGGTTTGTGAGATTTCGCCGTAGCGATTGTTCAGTCGGCTCCTGCTCGACAGCAGCGACTTTAACCTGATCTACCATGTGATTTCTTCCTGTTGTACCTGTCTGTGTTGTTCAGGCTCTGATGGCCTGTCGTCTGTCATTAACCCCAGCAAGGGCTAGTCGATATTAGGTAAGAATCGGAGGGATGAATACTATGATTTAGATATAATGTTAATTTTATGTTTAAAGTGAGTGTTATATCACTCATCTAACGCGAAATAGCTCACAAAAATACACCCATACGCGATGAATGCAAAACATAATTCCAATTAATTTTTAACTTAAGGATTTTACGCTATTTTTGTGGCTTCCCCCGCCGCTGGGGAAGAGGAAGCCTCTGCTGTTTAGATAATATCCAGCAGTTCAACTTCGAAGATCAGAGTGCTGAACGGAGGAATCGACGCGCCAGCGCCGCGCTCGCCGTAGGCGAGGTTGTGCGGGATGGTCAGTTCCCATTTGGAACCTACCGGCATCAGGGTCAGCGCTTCAATCCAGCCGCCGATTACGCCGGTCACCGGGAACTCTGCCGGTTCGCCGCGAGCGACGGAGCTGTCGAAGACGGTACCGTCGATCAGTTTACCGGTGTAGTGCACGCGTACGCGGTCGGTACGGGCCGGGATCGGACCTTCGCCCTGGGTCAGCACGCGGAACTGCAGACCGGACTCGGTGCTGTTCACACCCTCTTTCTCGCGGTTTTCATCAAGGTATTTCTGGCCGTCAGCGGCCATCGCCTGGAAACGCTCGCGACGCACGGCGTCGGCGCGCTCGTGGATTTCACGCAGCGCACGGTGGACGGCTTCTACCGGCACCTGCGGCTGGTTACCTTCCAGCGCATCGGCGATACCCGCCACCAACGCTTCCGGCAGCAGCCCCTGCAGGCCGGATTCGCTCAGCTGTTGTCCAACCTGCAAGCCGATACCGTAACTTGCCTGCGCTTCGATAGTGTCAAAAGTTGGGGTTGCCATCTTTGTTCCTTTTTTGGGTGATAAACATCAAGAGAAAAGCGTCCGGAAGCATAACAGCCATAGCGAAATGGGTAAAACTTTGTCGGCGGATGATGACAAATCTCAGCGAAAAAGAAACAATAGGCGGCATCAGGTTAACTTCACTTTGTTCCGGTCATCAGGACGTTAGCCATCTATACTCATAGGCAGGATAAAAATATGCGGAGCAGGAGGAAAGCCATGCCCGGGCGCTTTGAACTGACATCTACCCTGGCGAAAATCTGGCACGCCCCGGATCATTTTCGCCTCCTGGACCCACTGCCCCCGATGCACCGCCGGGGAATTATCGCTGGCTTCCTGTTGGTGATTATCGGCATTCTGCTTCCCTCAGACGATAGCCAAAACCCGGCGTCCACCAGCCGTGAAGCAAACCTGAATCTGCAGTCGCAGTCCCAACCGCAAGCTGGCGGCAATCAGGCCGTTCCGCTGCCGCCGATCACCAATACGCCTACCGTGAGCGATGCCGACCAGATGGCGCCGGTCGCCCCGGAGCCGATTCAGGATGAGCAGCCGGATCAGGCGCAGACGCAGCAGCCCGCCGCCTCCCAGCCCTATCAATCCTCATCGCAGCAGTCCGCGCCGGGTATTGAACAGCAATGGCGGACCTATCGCATCGAGTCAGGCAAAACCCTGGCCCAGCTGTTCCGCGATCATGGGCTGCCGGCCACCGACGTTTACGCCATGGCGCAGGTTGAAGGCGCAGGTAAACCATTAAGCACGTTGCAGAGCGGACAGACGGTGCAGATTCGGCAGAACGCCAACGGCGTGGTCACCGGGCTCACTATTGATACCGGCAACGGCCAGCAGGTGCTGTTTACCCGCCAGTCGAACGGCAGCTTTGTGCGTGCGCGCTAGCAGCGAAGACGACAGCGAGCGTTACGCCGCCGCAAAATGAAAGGCGCTAAAAAGCAAAACGCCGGCACAAGGCCGGCGATTTGTTGTTACCAGAACGTCAGAGGCCGATTACTCAGCAACCACGTTGATGATAACTTTAGCGAAAACTTCGCTGTGAACCTGGAAGTCCACTTCGTGCTCGCCAACGTTACGCAGAACGCCGTTCGGCAGGCGAACTTCGCTCTTAGCAACTTTAACGCCTGCTGCAGTGACAGCGTCAGCGATGTCGCGAGTACCGATGGAACCGAACAGTTTACCTTCGTCGCCAGCTTTAGACGCGATGGTTACGGATTCCAGGGCGTTGATCTGCGCAGCACGAGCTTCAGCAGCTGCCAGAACGTCAGCCAGTTTGGCTTCCAGTTCAGCGCGACGTGCTTCGAAGAATTCAACGTTTTTCTTGGTAGCAGGAACAGCTTTACCCTGCGGGACCAGGAAGTTACGAGCATAGCCCGCTTTAACGTTAACCTGATCACCCAGGCTACCCAGGTTTGCTACTTTATCAAGCAGAATAACTTGCATTACCTTATCCTCTCAAAGTCGTATTAATGGACCGTGACCGATTACTGATGACGATCAGTGTACGGCAGCAGGGACAGGTAGCGAGCGCGTTTGATAGCGCGAGCCAGCTGACGCTGGTATTTTGCACGGGTACCGGTGATACGGCTCGGGACAATCTTACCGCTTTCGGTGATGTAGTTTTTCAGCGTAGCGATATCTTTATAGTCGATCTCTTGAACGCCTTCCGCGGTGAAACGGCAGAACTTGCGACGACGGAAATAACGTGCCATATGGCTAGTCTCCAGAATCTATCAATTCAATCTGCTCGGCATGCAGAACCATTTTGCTCAAGCCGTTCTTTGCCTTATGGCAAGAGATGAACCCTCGAACGGTTACTGCGCTACCGACCGTTATACTGTGAGTAATGGCCTGGTTCTCGTGACCGCTAATAATAACGGGCATTTGACACCATGCCTGCCGGTGAAAACCGGCTTCCTCCTGCACTGAACGATGCTCAAGCACGAACTGGCAGTGAGGAATTCCTGACGGGCTGACCTTACGAAGTGGAGTCCTGCAAATAATGCCGGACAGCTCCAGACGGTTGGTCATCAGGATTACTCTTCAGAATCCCCAGCTTCAGAATCATCTGCGGTTTCGTTGGCGAAATCTTCGCGACGCTCACGGCGCTCGTCTTTCGCTTTAACCATCGGAGATGCTTCGGTAACAGCGTGCTTAGTACGCATTACCATGCTGCGGATAACGGCGTCGTTGAAGCGGAAGTTAGTTTCCAGCTCATCGATCGCTTCCTGCGGCGCTTCAACGTTCAGCAGAACGTAGTGAGCTTTGTGCAGTTTGTTGATCGGATAAGCCAGCTGACGGCGGCCCCAGTCTTCCAGACGGTGGATCGTACCTGCTGCTGCAGTGATTGCACCAGTGTAACGTTCGATCATGCCCGGAACCTGTTCGCTCTGGTCAGGATGGACCATAAAAACGATTTCGTAATGACGCATCGAATTGCTCCTTACGGATTATTCAGCCTCCTGTCTGGGTCAGCCGCGGCCCATGGAGGCAAGGAACGTGTTAAAGGGCGGCTGAAAAATTGACGCGTCATTCTAATGGCGGCCCCCCAGGAACACAAGCGCATTTGCACAAATAATTCGCACTAAGCGCCAAGTGGCGCTAAGTGGGTGATTTAAAATTAACCAGCAAAGGAAGCGGCATTTTTTTGAACAACTGCATCAGAAAAGGTCGCGATACGCCGTTCAATCAGCGATTACACTTAAATCAGAAACCCAATGACCACAGGAGAGCCCCGAGTCAGCGTCAGGACTGTCAGTCAGGAGCGTAGTATATGAAACTGAAAATCATCGCCATGATGGCTGCGCTTTTCTTCAGCGCCAACGCGTTGGCAGCTATCCAAATCACCGAACGACAGGCCCGCAACATGGACGATGTGCAGAGCCTCGGCGTTATCTATATCAATCACAATATGGCCACTGAGCACGAGGCCGAACAGGCCCTTAGCCAGCTGAGCGATGCGCAGGGGGCGAAATATTTTCAGCCCATCCTGATGCACGAACCAGAAACCAACGGCCCGCTTCGCGCCAGCGCGGTGATTTACCGCTAATGTCGGGCCCATTCTTCGCCTCTCCTCGCGAGGGGCGAAGCAAGGCCAGCGGCTAAACGCAATTGAGAATAATTTTATAAATCAACTTATCAGCGTCATCGCAACCTGATTTAATCAGCCACTCGCCATTTGATATTCAGGAGTGATTGATGGTTCCGCGTTTCGCCACCTTAGGCCGCATCCCCAAAGGCGTTTGGGTGCTCGGCGGCGTCAGCCTGCTGATGGATGTGTCGTCCGAGATGATCCACAGTCTCTTACCGCTGTTTATGGCCACCACCCTCGGCGCCAGCGTGATTATCATCGGTCTTATCGAGGGGCTGGCGGAAGCCACCGCCCTGATCCTGAAAATCTTCTCCGGCGCGATCAGCGACTACGTCGGTAAGCGCAAAGGGCTGGCGCTGCTGGGCTACGGCCTGGGCGCGCTCAGCAAGCCGCTGTTTGCCATCGCCCCGACCGCCGGCGTGGTGTTTAGCGCCCGCATGATCGACCGCGTAGGCAAAGGCATTCGCGGCGCGCCGCGCGACGCGCTGGTCGCCGACGTCACCCCACCGGAGATCCGCGGCGCCGCCTACGGGCTACGTCAGGCGCTGGATACCGTTGGCGCCTTTCTCGGCCCGCTGCTGGCGGTGCTGCTGATGTTTATCTGGGCCAACGATTTTCACGCTATATTCTGGGTGGCGGTTATTCCCGCCGTGCTCTCTATTCTCCTGCTGGGTTTTGGCCTGCAGGAGCCAAAATCCGCCATCGACCATCAACGCAGTAATCCGCTGAAGCGCGAAAATCTGCAAAAGCTCTCCGCCGCCTACTGGTGGGTGGTCGCCATCGGCAGCATCTTCACCCTCGCCCGCTTCAGCGAAGCCTTTCTGGTGCTGCGCGCCCAGCAGATGGAGATCCCGCTGTTTACCATTCCGCTGGTAATGGTGGCGATGAACCTGGTCTACAGCGTTACGGCCTACCCGTTCGGCAAGCTCTCTGACAGCATGAGCCACAGCAAACTGCTGCAGTGGGGACTGCTGGTGCTGATCCTCGCCGATATCGTGCTGGCCCTCAGCGCCCACTGGAGCACGCTGCTGGTCGGGGTCGCGCTGTGGGGAATTCATATGGGGATGACCCAGGGGCTGCTGGCGGCGATGGTCGCCCATACGGCGCCGCCGGCGCTACGCGGCACGGCGTTCGGTATGTTCAACCTGATGAGCGGCCTGGCGCTGTTGCTGGCCAGTACCGGCGCAGGCGTGCTGTGGGAAACCTTCGGCGCCGCTTCGACGTTTTACGCTGGCGCGATAATTTGCGTGGTCACGCTCATCGGCATGCGCGCTATGCCGTCGGCTTATCGTCAGGGCTAAAAACGGCTCCGGGGCCAGGCCAGTTGCTTTACCGTGACGGTGAAAGCCCCGGAGCGCGTCGTTTACTTCTGCCCGTAGTAGGCGTTCGGCCCGTGTTTACGCAGAAAATGTTTTTCCATCAGCCAGCTGTCAATCGGCTGCAGCCGCGGATTAATGCCGCGGGCAATCCACGCCATGCGCGCCATCTCTTCCATCACCACCGCATTGTGCACCGCCTCGTGGGCGTCTTTCCCCCAGGAGAACGGCCCGTGCTGATAGACGACGATCCCCGGCGTATGCAACGGGTTTGCCTCGCCCAGCGTTTCGATCATCACCTTCCCGGTGTTCAGCTCGTAGCCCTCATCCACCTCCTGCGCGCTAAGCGCCCGGGTGCAAGGGATATCACCGAAAAAGTAGTCCGCATGGGTGGTGCCGAGCGCCGGGATCGCCAGCCCCGCCTGCGCCCAGGCGGTAGCGTGCGTCGAATGGGTATGCACCACCCCGCCAAGGCCGGGATAACGGCGATAGAGCGCCAGATGGGTAGCGGTATCAGAGGAGGGACGCCAGCGTGATCCGCGTTTAAAGATGCTGCTGGAAAAAGGCGACCGTCGTGGCCAGCGCCTCCGGGGTGATACGATGGCGGACGCCTTTCTGCCAGACGCAGGTCAGCCTGGCGGCAAGATCGCTCTGCCTGAGTGCCTGCTCAAGCCGGAAGGTCTCTGCCGGCGGCACCACGTCGTCGGCATCGCCATGCCAGAGCAGCAGCGGCCGCCGGGCGAGCGACGCCAGCTGATGACTGACATCCCACTCGCTGAGGCTGTCGCCATCAAAGCCAGGCGAGGGAAACAGGGTTTGCGACAGCGAACGAAAATAACCCGACCCCATCAGGCAGGCGACGCTGTTCAGCTCGGGATGATGCGTCATGATACCCAGGGCCGTCATTCCCCCCATCGACGCCCCCGCCACCGCCAGTCGCTCTCCTTCCAGCCAGCCTTCGGCGATAATCGCCTCGCGCAGCGCGGGAAACTCTCTGAAATTCTGCTGCAGGATCGGCCAGAAGCGCTGCATCCGCCCGGTCTCATCACCGTGATAGCGCGCGCCATGCTCCGGCGCGTCCGGCATAATCACCCGGAAACCCGCCTGGGCCAGCGCCACTGCAAAGTAGCTGTAAACCAGTTTTGACGAGGTAAAGCCATGATAAAAGACGATACAGGGCAGTGGCTTATCCAGACTCTCCTGCGGGCAGGCATGCAAAATTTCGCCACCGCCGAGGTTGCGCATTTCGAGTGCAATCATTTATCGTCTCCCTTATCTATTGTGGTTAGGCAGCATGGGAAAATGCATTCACCAGGCAACCCCGTTTGCTACGATTCATAATGTTGAGAACCCGGTTACGCTTTCACAACATTTTCATTCGAAAATCGCGTCAGAGATAACAGTTCGGGAACATTCCCCGGAAATCCTGTTAAGGCTACCACTACACTATCACTATCAGGAAACGAGATATGGTTATGCGCAGGTTTTGTCCGTGGTTACTGGCTATCGTCCTCAGCGGGTGTAGCGCTCTGCAGGGAACGCCGGAAGCCCCGCCGCCCGCCACCGACCATCCGCAGGAGATCCAGCGCAACCAGACGGCTGGCCTGCAGAAAATGGCCACGGTGAGCGTACTGATGTACGGTTCGCCGATGGATGTCGAAGCGGCGCTGAAGGCCAAAGCAGAAGCGGCCAAAGCCGATTACTACGTCATCATCATGATCGATGACACCATGGTACCCGGCCAGTGGTATTCGCAGGCGATCCTCTATCGTCGATGACGAGACGGCGTCTTTAAATCTGCTTTACACAGCTTTGCGTCCATTCACGTTCTCCTGTGCATAATAACGTTCGGCCAGCCACCTGGCAGGACGTTAGCAACGGACTGCCCTTGGGACTACGTGAAATGGAGCTGACGATGAAACGATCTTTTACCCTATCCAGCCTGCTGTTAACCACTGCGACGGCCAACACCTCCGCGCAGTCAGCCGAATTCGCCAGCGCGGATTGCGTCACCGGCCTGAATGAAATCGGTCTGATCTCCGTCGCTAATCTTTCCGGCAGCCAACAGGATGTGGAGCACGCCATTGCCCGCAAAGCGGACGAGCAAGGCGCCTCCTGGTATCGCATTATTCAGATGTACGAGGAACAACAGCCGGACAGCTGGCGCGTGCAGGCCATTCTCTACGCCTGAGGCGCCTGACGCCCCCGCCCCATGGCCCGCAGCAGCAGGTCGTCGAGGGTCGGCGCGTCAAGACGTATGCCGCCGCGCGTGTCGAGCATCATCCGGCACCAGGCTTCGGCCAGCGGCGGCGAAGCGAAACGCAACATCTGCGCTCCCGCCCCCAGACGATAGACCAGCCGGGCAATCTCTCTGCCCTGCTCTTCGGCGGGTCGTTTCAGCAATTGCTGCAGCTGACGCCATGCGCGGTCGAGATGGCGGTTCTGTCCTTTCACCTCCGCACACTCCGCGGCCAGCAGCTCCATCGCCGCCGGCTGCTTGCTCAGCACCCGCATCACATCGAGGCACATAATATTGCCGGAGCCTTCCCAGATGCTGTTGACCGGCATCTCGCGATACAACCGCGGCAGCTCACTCTCCTCGCAATAGCCGATCCCTCCCAGGACTTCCATCGCCTCAGCGACGAACGGGATGCCGGCCTTGCAGATGGCAAACTTGGCCGCAGGCGTAAACAGACGCGCCCAGGCGCTTTCCCGGGCATCATCCCGACGGTCCCAGGCCCGCGCCAGACGAAACAGGAACGCGGTTTGTCCTTCAAGACGGAGCGCCATTTGCCCCAGCAGCTGGCGCATCATCGGTTGATCGACCAGATTTTTACCGAACGCCTGGCGCTGTAACGCATGATACAGCGCCACCGAGAAGGCCCGGCGCATCAGGGCATGGCTACCCAGCGCGCAGTCAAAGCGGGTCAGGCCGCCCATCCTGAGGATCTGCCGCACGCCGTCGCCCTCGTCGCCCACCAGCCAGCCGCAGGCGTCATAAAACTCCACTTCGCTACTGGCGTTGGAGCGGTTGCCGAGCTTTTCTTTTAAGCGCTCCAGCCGCACGCCGTTGCGCTGTCCGTCGGGCAGCAGGCGCGGCACAAAGAAGCACGACAGGCCCGCAGGCGCCTGGGCCAGCACCAGGTGGGCATCGCTCTGCGGCACCGAGAAGAACCATTTGTGTCCCACCAGCCGGTAAAACCCTTCCGCCGTTTTCTCCGCGCGGGTGGTATTGCTCAGCACATCGGAGCCCCCTTGCTTCTCGGTCATCCCCATGCCAATCAGCAGGCCGCGCTTCTGGCCGCCCGGCGCGAGGTGGGGATCGTAACGGTCGCTCAGCAGCGGCGACAGCCAGTCGCCAAAAGGCGCAGGCAGGGCGTGCTGCAGCAGAGGCGTCGCGGCGAAGGTCATGGTAATCGGGCACAGCGTTCCGGCCTCTACCTGGGCGTGGAGCAGAAAGCGAGCGGCGCGCGCGACAAACGCGCCTTCACGGGCCTCCTCCTGCCAGGCGAGATTATGCACCCGGTTCGCGCACAGCCCCTGCATCAGCAGGTGCCAGGCGGGGTGGAAGCGAACGTCGTCCAGTCGGGCGCCGGTGGCGTCATAGCGCAGCAGCTCCGGCGGGTTGCTGTTGGCCAGGCGTCCCAGCTCCAGCGATTCTGCGGTCCCCAGCTGCTGGCCAATGCTGGCGAGCAGATCGCCATCCCAGCCGGCGCCTTCACGGACCACCGCTTCACGCAGGGCGGTATCAGACAGGAACAGATTGCTGTTATTCAGCGGGGTCGGTTGATTAAAAACGGTGTGCGTTTGCCAGTGCATCGTGTCTCCCTCCATCAATGGCGATAACCATAAGTATGGTTATCCGGGGAGATACTCGCCCGCGAGAGCGGTCACAAAAAAGCCATCCCGGAGGATGGCTTTTCAGTTCCGTCAGCGGATCAGCTTAGCTGCGCTGGCGTACCGCCTCAAACAGGCAGATACCAGTGGCCACCGAGACGTTCAGCGAGGAGACGCTGCCCGCCATCGGGATGCTGATCAGCTCATCACAGTGCTCGCGGGTCAGGCGGCGCATACCTTCGCCTTCCGCGCCCATCACCAGCGCCATCGGCCCGGTCATTTTGCTCTGGAACAGCGTATGGTCGGCTTCACCTGCGGTTCCGACGATCCAGACGTTCTCCTCCTGCAGCAGGCGCATGGTGCGCGCCAGGTTGGTGACGCGGATCAGCGGGACGTTCTCCGCCGCGCCGCAGGCCACTTTCTTCGCCGTCGCATTCAGCTGCGCGGAACGATCTTTCGGCACAATCACCGCGTGCACGCCGGCAGCATCGGCGCTGCGCAGGCAGGCGCCGAGGTTATGCGGATCGGTCACGCCGTCAAGGATCAACAGGAACGGCTGATCGAGCTGCGCCAGCAGATCCGGCAGATCGTTCTCCTGATACTGACGCCCCGGCTTCACACGGGCAATGATCCCCTGGTGTACCGCGCCTTCGCTCTTCTCATCGAGGAACTGGCGGTTGGCCAGCTGAATCACCACGCCCTGCGCTTCCAGCGCGTGGATCAGCGGCAGCAGGCGCTTATCCTCACGGCCTTTCAGAATATAAACTTCCTGAAAACGCTCAGGTGCGCGCTCCAGCAGTGCCTGCACCGCATGGATGCCGTAAATCATTTCACTCATTGATGTACTCGTTTTAGGTTCTGTTATCCGCCCTTCACCCCGTTCTGCGTCAGCAGACTTCAGAGTGAAGGGTGGTCAATCACTCGGCGCTCTTCTTCTTTGCCGCGCGCTTGGCTTTGGTCGCGGCGGCGATTTTCTGCGTTTTCGCCGACGGTTTTTTCGCTTTCTTCTCGCCTTTCGGTTTCGCTTTCGCCTGGTCTTTTTCTTTGCGGAACGCGCTGTCCGGCTCGAAGTTCACCTGCTTACCAACCTGACGACGACGGCCGCCCGGTTTGCCGGAGGTGCTCTTTTTCGCTTTCTCACGGGCGGTTTTGCCGACATTACGCGGCGCGCGCTCGCTGGAGATCAGGGTAAAGTCGATTTTACGCTCGTCCATGTTGACCGCTTCCACACGGACTTCCACGCGGTCGCCCAGGCGATAGGTCTGCCCGCCGGACTCGCCGATCAGACGCTGCCCCACCTGGTCGAAACGATAGTAGTCGTTATCCAGGGAGGAAACATGCACCAGGCCGTCGATAAACAGATCGTTGAGACGAACGAAGAAGCCAAAGCCGGTCACGCTGGCGATAACCCCGGAGAAGATATTGCCTACCTGATCCTGCATGAAGTCACACTTCAGCCAGTCGGAGACTTCGCGCGTCGCTTCATCGGCGCGACGTTCGGTCATCGAGCAGTGCTCGCCCAGCTGCAGCATCTCTTCCATGCTGTAGTGCCAGCCGCCGGTCTCCGTGCTATTGCCTTTATGCCCCTGCTCTTTGGCCAGCAGATATTTGATGGCGCGGTGCAGCGACAGATCCGGGTAACGACGGATCGGCGAGGTGAAGTGGGCATAGGACTGCAGCGCGAGGCCAAAGTGGCCGCGGTTTTCCGGATCGTAGACCGCCTGCTTCATCGACCGCAGGAGCATCGTCTGCAGCATTTCCGCATCCGGGCGATCGGCGATGGAGGTCAGCAGTTCGGCGTAATCGCGCGGCTCCGGCTTGTTGCCGCCCGGCAGTTCCAGACCCAGCTCCGCCAGCACGCTGCGGAACGCGGTAATCGCCTCGGTGCTCGGCTTATCGTGAATACGGAACAGCGCCGGCTCCTGCGCCTTCTCAACGAAGCGCGCAGCGGAGATGTTCGCCAGGATCATGCACTCTTCAATCAGCTTGTGCGCATCGTTACGCTGGGTCTGTTCGATACGCTCGATACGGCGCTCGGCGTTGAAGATGAATTTAGCTTCTTCACTTTCAAATGAGATACCGCCGCGCTCTTCGCGGGCGCCATCCAGCACCTTGTAGAGGTTATGCAGTTCTTCAATATGCTTCACCAGCGGCGCGTAGTGCTCACGCAGCTCCTGGTCGCCCTGCAGCATATGCCACACCTTGGTATAGGTCAGGCGAGCATGTGAACTCATCACCGCTTCATAGAATTTATAACCGGTCAGACGGCCTTTTGACGAAATCGTCATCTCGCACACCATGCACAGGCGATCGACCTGCGGGTTCAGCGAGCACAGACCGTTAGACAGCACTTCCGGCAGCATCGGCACCACCTGCGACGGGAAGTAGACCGAGGTTCCGCGGCTGCGCGCTTCAGCGTCCAGCGGCGTCCCTGGACGCACGTAGTAGCTGACGTCGGCAATGGCTACCCACAGGCGCCAGCCGCCGCCGCGTTTCTTCTCGCAGTACACCGCGTCATCGAAGTCGCGGGCATCTTCGCCGTCAATGGTGACCAGCGGCAGGGAGCGCAGATCGACGCGCCCGGCTTTCGCCTCTTCCGGCACCTGCTCTTTCAGGCCGGAAACCTGGTTTTCTACCGCCGGCGGCCAGACGTATGGAATTTCATGGGTGCGCAGCGCCATATCGACGGCCATGCCGGTACCCATGTTGTCGCCCAGCACTTCGACGATTTTCCCCACGGCTTTGGTGCGACGGGTCGGGCGCTGGGTCAGCTCGACCACCACCACGTAGCCCATCCGCGCGCCCATAATCTCTTCCGGCGGGATCAGGATATCGAAGCTCAGGCGACTGTCGTCCGGGACGACGAAACCGACGCCAGCGTCGGTAAAGTAGCGGCCAACAATCTGGCTGGTTTTCGGCACCAGGACGCGGACAATGCGCGCTTCGCGGCGGCCCTTGCGGTCCGCGCCCAGCGGTTGGGCCAGCACCTGGTCGCCATGAATACAGGTTTTCATCTGCTCTGACGACAGGTAGAGATCGTCTTTGCGCCCTTCAACGCGCAGGAAACCATAGCCATCACGGTGGCCGATAACGGTTCCTTTGAGGAGATCAAGGCGCTCCGGCAGCGCATAGCACTGACGGCGGGTGAAGACCAGCTGACCGTCGCGCTCCATCGCGCGCAGGCGGCGGCGCAGCGCTTCGGTTTGCTCTTCGCCCTCGATATTTAACTCGATGGCCAGCTCATCGCGGCTGGCAGGCTTTTCCCGTTTGGTTAAATGTTCGAGGATAAATTCCCGGCTCGGGATTGGGTTCGCGTACTTCTCAGCTTCGCGTTCCTGGAATGGATCTTGTGACATATCGGTTCCTCCGTTGTCATCTCCGGCAGAGTGGCGTCACTCCACCAGCAATAATTTATAAAGCGGTTGATTCTTCTCAACCAAATCAGCCAGCGTATAGTTATCCAGTTCCTTGAGAAAACTCTGCGCGGCTTCAGCTAGCGCCTGTTTCAAACGACAGGCTGGTGTAATGTGACAAAACTCGCTGCTGCAGTTGACCAGCGATAAGGGTTCAAGGTCGCGCACCACGTCACCGACGCGGATCTGTCCTGCTGGTTTGCCGAGGCGAATGCCCCCGTTCTTCCCCCGCACGGCAGTTACGTAGCCCATGCGACTTAACTGATTGATTATTTTAACCATATGATTACGGGAGACGCCATAGACCTCGGTCACTTCCGAGATACTGGTCATCCGTCCTTCCGGCAGCGACGCCATATAAATCAGCGCCCGTAGTCCGTAATCGGTGAAACTCGTTAACTGCACATAAACCTCAGGGAAAAGAAAACAGGGTATGTCGAGCGACATCATTATTATTGATGATAAACCAGCCAGCGCTCAGGCCGCTAATTTATTTAAAATGGGGCGGGCGAACAGCAAAAACAAGGGCGCCCGAACGGCGCCCCTTGCGAGTGATTATGCGTCGAACGGGTCGCGCAGAATCATGGTCTCGGTACGGTCTGGACCGGTAGAGATGATATCAACCGGAACGCCGGTCAGCTCTTCAATACGCTGGATGTAGTTCAGCGCTGCCTGCGGCAGGCCGCTGCGCTCTTTCACGCCGAAGGTGGTTTCAGACCAGCCCGGCATGGTTTCGTAGATAGGCTCGATACCTTCCCAGTTGTCGGCTGCCAGCGGAGTGGTGGTCACTTCGCGGCCATCCGGCATACGGTAGCCAACGCAGATTTTCACTTCTTTCAGGCCGTCGAGGACGTCCAGTTTAGTCAGGCAGAAGCCGGACAGGGAGTTAATCTGCACCGCGCGACGAACCGCGACGGCGTCCAGCCAGCCGGTACGACGACGACGACCGGTGGTGGCGCCGAATTCGTTACCCTGCTTGCAGAGGAACTCGCCGGTTTCATCAAACAGCTCGGTCGGGAACGGACCCGCGCCTACGCGAGTCGAGTAAGCTTTGATGATACCCAGAACGTAATCCACATAACGCGGGCCCAGGCCGGAGCCGGTCGCCACGCCACCGGCGGTGGTGTTGGAAGAGGTTACGTACGGATAAGTACCATGGTCGATATCCAGCAGCGTGCCCTGCGCGCCTTCGAACATCACGAAGTCGCCACGTTTACGCGCCTGATCCAGCAGGTCGGAAACGTCCACCACCATGCCGGTCAGGATGTCGGCAATCGCCATCACATCGTCCAGCACTTTCTGGTAGTCAACGGCTTCTGCTTTGTAGAAGTTCACCAGCTGGAAGTTGTGATATTCCATCACTTCTTTCAGTTTATCGGCGAAGGTTGCTTTATCGAACAGATCGCCAACGCGCAGACCGCGACGAGCGACTTTATCTTCGTAAGCCGGGCCGATGCCGCGACCGGTGGTGCCGATCGCCTTCGCGCCGCGCGCTTTTTCACGCGCCACGTCCAGCGCCACGTGATAGTCAAGGATAAGCGGGCAGGCTTCAGAGAGCAGCAGACGCTCGCGAACCGGGATACCACGGTCTTCCAGGCCCTTCATCTCTTTCATCAGCGCAGCCGGAGACAGCACGACGCCGTTACCGATGATGCTGGTGACGTTTTCACGCAGAATGCCTGATGGAATAAGATGGAGAACGGTTTTTTCACCGTTGATTACGAGAGTATGGCCGGCGTTGTGACCACCCTGGTAGCGCACAACATATTTAGCCCGTTCTGTCAGGAGATCGACGATCTTCCCTTTACCTTCGTCACCCCATTGGGTGCCCAGTACGACGACGTTGTTACCCATTTTTCAAAATCACCGTTTGCTTAAAAATGGATTCTACCATCGCTTTTTCAGAGTTACAGCACTTTTTGCATCCAAAATAAGGCAAATCCGACCACTTTTTGATCAGCCAATCGATTTCCTCAACATGTAGTAGATCACAATCCCGGCAACCACAAGTCCGCCGCCAAAGCGCCGCAATAAATTATCCGGGAGCTGGCTCAGGCTGGCGACCATCTTGCGCCAGGCGCGCGGATAAAGTAGCGGGCCAAGCCCTTCGAGTACTAAAACCAGCGCCAGCGCCAGCCAAATGGTGGAGTTCATCGTCAACCCTAATTGAAAAGTATCATCGCCGCCTTCGCAGGCGTCATCGGCCAGCACAGTGAATTCATTCACTCATTTCACATTGTCCCGTATTTCAGCTTCATTATGAACCAGCAAAGTGAAACATAATTCACAACTAATTGTATTGATGGATATTTTTTAAACTGTAACTATGCCGTCGCGTACTACAACCCGGTACGTCTACATAATCAGGAAGATTATCATGAGAGAATTAACCGCATTTGAAATCGAAAATGTGAGCGGCGCAGGTTGGTTACAGGATGGCCTGGCCTCCTTAGGTAGTAAGGTCGGCGCCGCCGTATGGACGATGGGCACCGATGCCCTGAGCATCAACCTGCCGCTGCTTGGCACCATTAATCTGGCCGATCTGGCGCCGGACCTGGGCAAAACCCTGGGCGAAAGCGTTGGCTCATCTATCGGCGGCACCATCGAGAGTACGCTGGCGAGCCTGCCGGTGATCGGTGGCCTGCTGAACAAGCTGCTCGGCAACTAATTCACGCCGTCGTAGCATAAAAAAAGGCGCCTGTCTCAGGCGCCTTTTTGCATTAACCACTGTAGGTTACTGTCATCTTCGACTTATTTACGCACCGAATCCGGTGAACGCATATAGCGGAAGAAATCGCTATCCGGGCTCAGGACCATGACATCCTGATTGCTCTGGAAGCTCTTCTCATAGGCGCGCAGGCTACGAATAAAGGAATAGAAGCCCGGATCCTGGCTGAACGCGTCGGCAAACAGTTTTGCCGATTCCGCATCGCCTTCACCACGCAGGATACGGCCCTGGCGCTCGGCTTCCGCCAGCGTCTTGGTGACTTCATAGTCCGCGGTCGCGCGCAGTTTTTCCGCCTCTTCCTGACCCTGTGAACGGTGGCGACGAGCAACCGCTTCACGCTCCGCGCGCATACGGTTGTAGATCGCTTCCGACACTTCCGCCGGCAGGTTGATCTGCTTGATACGCACGTCGACGACTTCAATACCCAGCGCCGCCATACTGTTCGGGTTGATCACCTGCACTTTGCCGTTGGTTTCAGCTTCCACGCGCTCTGCCGCTTTGGCAATCGCGTCGTCAGCTGCCGGCGTGCTAACCTCGTCTTCCGTACCGGCCGACCCTGAGTTCAGCGCATCACGCACTTCCAGCGTCAGACGGCCACGGGAGTCGGTGACGATGTCTTTCACATCCAGACGGCCGATTTCAGAACGCAGACGGTCCGAGAATTTACGCTTCAGCAGCACCTCTGCCTGGGAGACGTCGCCGCCGCCGGTGGCCAGGTAGTAACGGCTGAAGTCGCTGATGCGCCATTTAATATAGGAGTCGACGATCAGGTCTTTCTTCTCTTTGGTGACAAAACGGTCAGCCTGGTTATCCATGGTCTGAATACGCGCATCCAGCATTTTCACCGATTCGATAAACGGGATCTTGAAGTGCAGGCCTGGCGCGTATACCAGCGGCTTGTTTTCGTCGTCGCGCAGAACTTTACCGAAACGCAGCGTGATACCGCGCTCGCCCTCCTTCACGACAAAGACTGACATGTAGAGCACTACCAGCACGATGACAATGATCGCGATAACAGATTTACGCATCGTTATTCCCCCTGACGCTGGTAGTCGTTACGCTGCGCGTTAGCGCGGCGTTGGTCCATAATGCTACCCCCGGTTGAGCTCGAGGTTGATGAGGTGCTGGCGCTGCCAGTGCTGGATGCAGGCGGCAGACGCAGCAGATCGCTGGCGTCACTGCTATCGCTCTTTGCTGCCGGCGCAGCGGCGCCTTTCAGCATCTGGTCCAGCGGCAGAACCATCAGATTGCCGTTTTTGCTGTCATTAACCAGCACTTTACGGGTGTGGCTCAGCACTTTTTCCATCGTTTCGATGTACAGACGCTCGCGGGTAATCTCCGGCGCGGCTTTGTATTCCGGCAGGATCTTAGCAAAGCGAGCCACTTCACCCTGGGCTTCCAGGACGGTCTGGGTCTTATAGGCGCGTGCCTCTTCGAGGATACGCTGCGCCTGACCATTCGCGCGCGGCTGGACTTCGTTGGTGTAAGCCTCCGCTTCACGAATGTACTGCTGTTCGTTCTCACGCGCGGCAATGGCATCGTCAAACGCGGCTTTCACCTCTTCCGGCGGACGTGCCGTCTGGAAGTTGACGTCCAGCAGAGTGATGCCCATGTTGTACGGGCGAATCGTCTCTTCCAGCTCACGCTGAGTATCGCTACGGATCACGGTACGACCTTCGGTCAGAATGCGATCCATGGTGTATTTACCGATCACCCCGCGCAGCGCGCTGTCGGTGGCCTGACGCAGGCTGTCGTCCGCGCTGGTGACGCTAAACAGATAGCGCTCCGGATCGGTGACGCGGTACTGCACGTTCATCTCAACGCGCACCACGTTTTCGTCAGAGGTCAACATGACGCCGGACGCCGCCAGTTCACGTACCGACTCCACGTTTACTGCCTGCACGTTATCGATAAAGGTCGGCTTCCAGTTCAGGCCCGGCTCAACCAGATGGCTGAACTTACCAAAACGGGTGACCACGCCGCGTTCGGCTTCTTTAATAGTATAGAAACCGCTGGCCGCCCAGATAATCACTGCCGCCGCGGCAACGATGCCGACAATACGCCCGCCCATCGGTCCGCGAGGTCCCTGCGCGCTATTGCCGCCGCCCAGTCCGCCCTTGCCGCCGCCGAGCCCGCCAAGTTTTTTACTTAACTTGCGGAAGATATCATCCAGATCCGGCGGCCCCTGCTCGCGACCGCCTTTGTTGCCATTTCCCTCAGAGTTGCCGCCAGGTTTGCTGCTCCCCCACGGGTCGCGGTCCTGTCCGTTATTACCGGGCTGATTCCACGCCATGTATATGCTCCATATTTGTTTTTGATATCCCCACAGGGGTCAATATCTTCAGGCAAGCTGCAAGGTCAAACCACATAGTCAACAAGCGTTGGCTCTTGCTTACAGAGGCGCCGCCAGTCAACGATCGGCATGCGCACCTGCAGACTCACGCTGCCGTCATCCTCCATCCACTCTTTTTCTATCGCCTGAAGCTGATAGAAACGGCTTCTCAGTCGCCCTTCTTTCGGCGGTAAGCGCAGCGTATGCTGGGCCACTTCACCGGAAAGGCGCTCCGTTAACGCCTGAAAAAGCAGTGGTACGCCAACCCCGGTCTGAGCGGAAAGCCAGACCCGAATCGGTTTATTTTCATCGTCGCGATCGATGCGCGGTTCAAAATCGTCCAGCATGTCGATTTTGTTCATCACCAGCAGCGCCGGGATCTCATCGGCCTCAATTTCAGCGAGAACCGTATTTACCGCATCAATGTTTTCCTGCACGCGGACATCCGCCGCGTCAATCACATGCAGTAGCAGCGTCGCCTGACGCGTCTCCTGCAACGTCGCTTTAAACGCGGCCACCAGATCGTGCGGCAGGTGGCGAATAAAGCCGACGGTATCGGCCAGCACCGTTTCGCCGACGTCAGGGACGTCAATGCGGCGCAGCGTCGGGTCCAGGGTCGCGAACAGCTGGTTCGCGGCATAGACCTCGGCGGCGGTGATCTGGTTAAAGAGCGTTGATTTTCCGGCGTTGGTGTAGCCCACCAGCGACACGGTTGGAATATCGGCTTTCGCGCGCGACCGCCGCCCCTGCTCACGCTGTTTTTCGACTTTTTCCAGCCGCGACAGGATCTGCATGATGCGGTTACGCAATAAACGACGGTCAGTTTCGAGCTGGGTTTCACCCGGGCCACGCAAACCGATCCCGCCCTTTTGTCTTTCAAGGTGGGTCCAGCCGCGGACAAGGCGGGTCGCCATATGGCGCAGCTGCGCCAGCTCGACCTGCAGTTTCCCTTCATGGGTGCGCGCGCGCTGAGCGAAAATATCTAAAATAAGACCGGTACGATCGATAACCCGGCATTCGCACAGGCGTTCCAGGTTGCGTTCTTGCGCCGGACTCAGGGCATGATCGAAGAGCACGACCGAAGCGCCGGTCGCTTTAACGGCTTCCGCAATTTCGACTGCCTTACCTTCACCAACAAAATACTTCGGGTGCGGTGCTTTACGGCTACCGGTAATCACCTGCATTGCTTCGACACCGGCGGAAGAGGCCAGAGTTTCAAACTCCTGGAGGTCTTCCATATCTTTGTCTTGCGAAAAATAGATGTGTACCAGTACCGCCTGCTCACCGGCGTCATAACGGTCAAACAAGCGTAAACCCCTTATAAAATACCAGCGGGGAACGCAGAAAACCTGGCTCCCCGGCGTGGAAAAACAGCACTAGCCTTATTCGGCGTCGTCGCTGTCTTGTTGTGGCGCAGAAGAGCCCTGCGCGCTACCACCGTGGTGATAGTTACTGGAACCGCCGCCAGCATTGTTGCTGTGGTGAGACACCGGGCGAGACGGGACAACAGTAGAAATTGCGTGCTTATAGACCATCTGGCTGACCGTGTTCTTCAACAGGATCACGAACTGATCGAAAGACTCAATTTGCCCTTGCAGCTTGATACCATTCACCAAATAAATAGAAACCGGAACGCGTTCCCGACGCAAAGCGTTCAGGAACGGATCTTGTAAAGATTGCCCCTTAGCCATTCTCTCTTTTCCTTATATGTATGCTTGTTTTGTACTCAGAACCTTACGATTCTCAAAAAAAATTACGCACGATACCGTTTAATTGTACACGTTCAGTTCTGGCTCGCACCAACAACCTGTAATACTTTGTTGAGCGCTTGTTCAGGTTGTTCACTGTCTAACCAGTGCACACCTTCCCAACCGCGCAGCCAGGTGACCTGACGTTTGGCTAACTGTCTCGTGGCGCAAACACCTCGATAAACCATCTCATCATATGGGATCTCGCCATTGAGATATGACCACATCTGGCGGTATCCGACACAACGGATGGAAGGCATATCCGTATGCAAATCTCCGCGGGCAAAAAGCGCCCGTACTTCTGCTTCAAAACCTGAAGCTAACATCTGATGAAAACGCTGTTCTATGCGTTGATGGAGCAGTTCACGGCTCGCCGGGGCGATGGCGAACTGATGCACCTGATATGGCAGAGCGTCTCCTGACGTTTGCGTCAGTTCCGTTAAAGTTTTACCCGAAATGAAAAAAACTTCCAGTGCCCGGGAAAGCCTTTGCGGATCATTTGGATGAATACGCGCAGCCGCTACGGGATCGATCTCCTGTAACTGCTGATGTAACGCGTTCCACCCCTGCTCTGCGGCCTGTTGCTCAATCCGCGCTCTGACCTCTGGGTCAGCGGACGGTAAGGGCGACAATCCTTCCAGCAACGCTTTGAAATACAACATCGTCCCGCCGACTAACAGCGGAATTCGCCCGGCGGCGACAATTTCCGCCATCGCCGCCAGCGCATCGCGGCGAAAATCCGCCGCGGAATAGGCCTCTGCAGGATCCAAAATATCCAGCAGCCGGTGCGGCGCGGCGCTCAGCTCTGCGGCATCCGGTTTGGCGGTGCCAATATCCATTCCCCGATAAATGAGGGCGGAATCAACACTAATCAACTCTACTGGCAAAACTTTACGTAAGGCTATCGCCAGCGCGGTTTTGCCGGAGGCCGTCGGGCCCATTAAAAAAATTGCCTTGGGCAGGCTCGCCTCGGTTACATCATTCATCTTTCAGGGCATTCATCGCCGAATGGAGATCTACAGGTTGTAACAGGCCACCCGGCGGCGTTCTCACCAACTGCGGGCAAAGACGCTCAACGTCCGCCAGCAGCGCAATCGCCTGCGCCATATTCCATGACGTCTGTTCGCTCGTCAGATTACGCGCCATCCATTGGGCGATATTGCCGACGTCGAATGCGTTTTGCTGCGCCAGGTAGCCTATCAGTTCAGGAATCAAGATTTGTAAATTTTGTTGTCTTAAGGGTAAAGGGACCGCGCGCACCGTCACGTGCAGAGCATCGGTATGCATATCGATCCCCAGCTGCGTCAGCGCCGGCTGCGCGGCGGCCAGCGCCTGTTTTTCCCCTTCCGTCACTTTTAACCGCAGGGGGATCAGCAGCGGCTGGGCACAGACGGCCTCTGCTCCCGGGGTTAACTGCGCCTGGCGCAGCCAGCGCTCGGCAACGGTCAACGACAGCAGCGCCAGGCCGCCCTCGCGCTCGAGCAGCGCGCAGTCGCGGCTCACAATCGTCAGCACTCTGCCAAAGCTCTGGCTGTGACCGGCCAGTTCCGCCGTGGCCGGAGTCTGTAACGCGGGCTTTGGCGCCGTTGGCGTGTCGAGCAACTGACGATAAAGCGCCCCTTGCTGCTTCTGGTAACCCGGCTGCGCGTGCGGCCAGCTCGCGCCGCCCGGCCTGCCGCTGGAGGCCGCAGACTCACGCGATGGCGTGATGCTGAAACGGGTTGCCGGTTCACGCGCTTCCGACGGCCGCGCAAACTGGTTGCCGCCCGCCGCGATCCGGTTCTCCGGCATCGCACGGGGCGCCGGCGGGTCGTCTTTTTCCGCCAGCGGCGCGTCAAGTTGCTGCTGCAGCACGCTCAGTACGCCCTGGTAGATAAAGTCATGCACCAGGCGCGACTGATGGAAACGCACCTCATGCTTGGCCGGGTGGACGTTCACATCCACCTGATGGGGATCGATCTCCAGATACAGCACAAACGCCGGCTGCTGATCGGCCCCCAGTTTGTCTTCACAGGCCTGGCGGATAGCGTGGTTGATCAGCCGGTCGCGCATCATCCGCCCGTTAACGTAGCAATACTGAATTTCCGCCAGCGCAGGGGTGGTATGCAGCGGATCGGCGACCCAGCCGCGCAGGGTCAGATCGCCATGCTGCCACTCAATCGCCAGGGCATGTTCAAGAAAGGCGGCGCCACAGATGGTTCCCAGCCGCCGCTCCCGCTGGCCATCCTGAGCGACTGCCCGATACTGGCGCATCACCTTGCCGTTATGGCTGAGGTTGATGGTGACGTCGAAGCGCGCCAGCGCAATGCGGCGGACCACCTCGTCAATGTGGCCGAACTCAGTCTTTTCGGTACGCATAAATTTGCGCCGCGCCGGGGTGTTGTAGAACAGATCGAGGACTTCCAGGGTGGTGCCGACCGGGTGCGCCGCCGGCTTCACCGTCACCGCCTGATCGCGGCCTTCGGCATACGCCTGCCAGGCTTCCTGCTGTTCCGCCGTGCGCGAGGTGAGCGTCAGACGCGCCACCGAGCTGATACTGGCCAGCGCTTCGCCGCGAAAGCCGAGGCTGATAATGGCTTCGAGATCGTCGAGCGAGGCGATTTTGCTGGTCGCGTGGCGAGCCAGGGCCAGCGCCAGCTCGTCTTTTTTGATGCCGCAGCCGTTATCGCGAATGCGAATGAGCTTCGCGCCGCCGCGTTCGATATCAATATCAATTCGCGTGGCGCCCGCATCAAGGCTGTTTTCAACCAGCTCTTTCACCACCGACGCGGGCCGTTCCACCACTTCGCCGGCGGCAATCTGGTTGGCGAGCTGCGGCGGCAGAACCTGAATCGGCATCCCCTGCTCCTTAGTTAATCAACATCCCGCCTGGCGCTGCGGCGCTGGCGGTCTGCGCCGCCTCGCCGCGAGGCGCAGACTGCAGCGGATGCTGCATAAAGTAGTTGCGCAGACCGTTGTAAATCGCCTCCGCAATCTGCTCCTGGTAATCATCGCTCCCCAGCAGCCGTTCTTCCCCGTTGTTACTGATAAAGCCTGTTTCCACGAGGATCGACGGAATGTCCGGCGAGCGCAGTACGCCGAGGCTGGCATGCTCAGGACGGCGCTTATGCAGATTGCCAATCCGCTGCAGCTGGCTGAGCACGTTAGTCGCCACATCGTAGCCGACACGCTGGGAGTGACCGAACTGCAGATCCAGCACCGCCTGGCTCAGGTAGGGATCGGCCTGGCTGTTCGCCAGCACATCGCCCGCGCCGCCGAGCAGTTCAGACTGCTTCTCATGCTGCTCCAGCCAGCCGGCCATTTCACTGTTGGCGCGACGGTTCGAGAGCACCCATACCGAGGCGCCGGTGGCATCGCGGTTTGGCGCGGCGTCGGCATGGATTGAGACGAGGAAGTTGGCGTTTTGCTTACGCGCCACATCCGAGCGCCCCATTACCGAAATAAAGTAATCCCCGTCACGGGTCAGCACTGGTTTAAACTGCGGATCGGCGTTCAGCAGCGCCCGCAGCTTGCGCGCGATAGCGATAGTCACGTTCTTCTCTTTGGTGCCATTCGGGCCAATCGCGCCAGGATCCTGACCGCCGTGCCCGGCGTCGATGGCGATAATCACCTTATCCTGCGCCGACACCGTGCGGGCCGCCGGACGGGTCACGGTCTGATTGTTGGTCATCGCCGGCTGAGAGGGGGTCATCACCGTCTGCCGATCGTGGCCCGACGAGCTAAACGGATTGCGTCCCGCCGTCGCCGTCCGGGAAGGCATTACCGGCGGCGGGTCGGCCCGTTTCACCACCACAGGAGGCGGCGGCGGTGGCGGCGGCGGCGCGTCGGCGTTGATGGTAAAGACCACCGTGTAATTCGCCCCGTTCTGCTGCTTCACCGCCCGGGTTTTGCCATCTTCCGTCAGATCCACCAGCAGACGCAGCGTCTGCGTATCCTGCGGCGTACCGGCGCGAATACTCTTCACCAGGTTGCTGCCGCTAAATTTCAGCGGCAGTCCCTGCAATACGCCGGTCTGCTTGATATCCAGCGCCACCAGTCGTTTGCCCTGCGGGGTAAAGGAATACTCCGGTTCACCGACAAAGCTAAGAGTTATACGGGCCTGCTGGTCTCCGTTGGAGACCTGGATATCGGATAAACTCGCCGCAGTGGCGTGAAGACTCGACAGCATCAGCGCAGCGGCAAGCCAGGTGGTTATGCGATACTTCATCCCGTCATCCTTCAGGCTAAATGGCTAAACGCGCCAGTAAAGACTCACCCCGTGAGGAGATCGCGGTAATGCGCGCCTCACGCCCTTGTGCCTGGTAATCAAGGTGAATTTCAACGTCCGGGTCAGGCAGGACACCTGCGCCTTGCTGCGGCCATTCCACCAGGCAGATGGCATCGTCGGCAAAATAATCGCGGATCCCCATAAATTCCAGCTCCTCAGGATCCGCCAGGCGGTAGAGATCGAAGTGATACACCATCAGTTTGTCGAGGATGTACGGCTCCACCAGGGTATAGGTTGGGCTTTTGACATTGCCGCGGTGACCGAGCGCCTGTAAAAAGCCGCGGCTAAAGGTGGTTTTCCCCGCGCCTAAGTCACCATACAGGTAAATCACGGTGGCGCCGGTACAGGCCTGCGCAATACGGTCGCCCAGGGCCAGCGTGGCCTGCTCATCGGGTAAAGGAATCACTCGGTTAATCATGGTCTACGTCAATCACATCCGGGTTAACAACACGCCTGAGCGTGGAAAAGAGATCGGTCGCCAGCATGCCGCGGGTGCCCTCGCGGGCGGCCAGTCGGTCGGCGGCATCGCCATGCGCGACGCCCCCTGCACAGGCAGCATCATACGGCGTCAGGTGCTGTCCTAACAATGCGGCGATAATGCCAGTGAGCACATCGCCCATTCCGCCGCTGGCCATCCCGGCATTGCCGGCGTCGATAATGCCCATCGCCCCGCTTTCACTGGCCACCACCGTGCCCGCGCCTTTCAGCACGACCACGCCGCCATACCGTTTTACCAGACGCTGCGCAGAAAGTAAGCGATCGCTTTCAATTTCTGCCACGCTGACGTTCAGCAGACGGGCCGCTTCGCCGGGGTGCGGCGTCAGCACGCGATTGTGACGTTTATCGGGATTGAATGCCAGCAGGTTCAGCGCGTCTGCGTCCCAGACCATCGGTTTGTTAACACTTTCCACCATGCGCAGGGCGCTGCGTCCCCACTCGTTCTGCCCCAGGCCCGGGCCAATCGCCACCACATCCGCCCATTCCAGCGCGGCTTTCAGGGTCTGCGGCGTCAGCTCATCCACCATTAATTCCGGCCGGGCGGTGACAATGGGCGCCACGTTCTCAGGGTGAGTGAGTACTCGCACCAGCCCTGCGCCGGCGCGTAAAGCCGCTTCACCGCACATGCGAATCGCGCCTGCCGTGCCGCGATCGCCGCCGACGATCGCCAGCTTGCCGTGATCGCCCTTATGGGAGGTAGCCCGGCGCGGCGGCAGCCAGTCGGCAAGGTGGGCGGCGCAAAATCGCGTCAGGGGGGTACTTTGTCCGGCGAGCCAGCGCTCAAGCCCCAGCGCATGATGGTGGAGCTGCCCGACGACATCCCGCGCCTTGCCGGTCAGCAGCCCCGGCTTGAGCGCAATAAACGTCAGCGTATGGTCGGCCTGAATGACCGCCCCCGGCGTCGCGCCGGTCTGCGCATTCAGACCGGAAGGGATATCCAGAGCCACCACCGGCGCAGGATGGTGGTTCGCCTGGTGGATGAGCGCCGCGATGGATTCGCGCGGCGCACTGCGCAACCCGGTGCCAAGCAGGCCATCAATAATCAGTGAGATATCGTCTGGCCAGGGGACTGTGGCCGCATGGATCACGCCGCCGGCGTTAAGCCATGCCTCCCGCGCCGCCTGCGCCTCTTCCGGTAGCGGGCTGTCACTCTCCACCGCCAGCAGCGTCACCCGCCGCCCGGCGGCCTGGGCCAGACGCGCGACGACATATCCGTCGCCGCCGTTGTTGCCATGCCCGCAGAGGATCAGCCAGTGCGCGCTGTCAGGAAAAGCGCGGCTGGCCAGCTGGAACGCCGCCTCGCCCGCGCGCTGCATCAGTTCAAACAGCGTCAGTCCCAGGCTGTCCGCCGCCTCTCGTTCGGCCAGGCGCAGCGCCTCCGCAGGCCAAATGTTGTATGGTATACTGTCAGGGTTTTTCGTCATTGTATGGTCCATCATGTCACAGCCCCTCGATCTCGTTCAGTTAGCGCAACAAATCAAACAATGGGGCACAGAGCTCGGGTTCCAGCAGGTCGGTATCGCCGATACCGACCTTAGCGCCAGTGAACCCAAACTGCAGGCATGGCTGGATAAACAATACCACGGCGAAATGGAGTGGATGGCCCGTCACGGTATGATGCGCGCCCGCCCCCACGAACTGCTGCCCGGTACGTTACGCGTCATCAGCGTGCGGATGAACTATCTGCCCGCCAACGCCGCCTTTGCCCGCACCCTGAAAGATCCCGCGCTGGGTTACGTCAGCCGTTATGCCCTTGGGCGTGATTATCATAAGCTGCTACGTAATCGCCTGAAAAAACTGGGTGAGAAGATTCAGGAACAGTGTGCTTCGCTCAATTTTAGACCTTTTGTCGATTCCGCGCCTATCCTGGAGCGGCCCATCGCAGAAAAAGCGGGCCTTGGATGGACAGGTAAGCACTCACTTATCTTAAGCCGCGACGCCGGATCCTTCTTTTTCCTCGGCGAACTGCTGATTGACCTGCCCCTGCCGGTCGACAGCCCGGTCGCGGAGGAGTGTGGACGCTGCGTCGCCTGCATGACCATCTGCCCCACCGGGGCCATCGTCGAGCCCTATACCGTCGACGCCCGCCGCTGCATCTCCTATCTCACCATCGAACTGGAAGGCGCGATCCCGGAGGAATTCCGTCCGCTCATCGGCAACCGGATCTATGGCTGCGACGACTGCCAGCTCATCTGCCCGTGGAACCGTTTCTCACAGCTCACCGATGAAGAGGATTTCAGTCCTCGCCAGGCGCTGCATGCCCCGCCGCTGGTGGAGCTGTTCGCCTGGAGCGAAGTGTGGTTTCTGAAGGTGACCGAAGGGTCGGCGATTCGTCGCATTGGTCACCTGCGCTGGCTGCGTAATATCGCCGTCGCGCTGGGTAATGCGCCCTGGGATGAAGCCCATCTTCGCGCGCTGGAGAGTCGCCTGGGCGAGCACCCGCTTCTCGACGAACACATTGAGTGGGCGATGGCCCAGCAGCTGAAAAAACGGAGCGCCGACGCCGTTGAAGTACAGCTGCCGAAAAAATTACGTCTGGTCAGGGTGGTAGAGAAAGGGCTGCCGCGCGACGCCTGATTCATTCACAGGCTGTGAATAAAATCTAAAACACATTGCGTTTCAAGGCGCAGACCGAGGTCAAGTGATCGAATTAACATTTCGAAATGAAATTTAATTGTTAAATTTCAATTAGATATAAAGATATTATTTACAAAGCGAAGCATTTACGCCGTCAGAGACGAAACGACAACCTGTGGATAACTCTGTTCACAGTATTTCTGCAGACCAAACGAAAATCATCCCCGGCGCTGGATTGCACTGTGGATAAATAAGAGATGGAAGGAAATTTGGAGCGGGAAACGAGACTCGAACTCGCGACCCCGACCTTGGCAAGGTCGTGCTCTACCAACTGAGCTATTCCCG